>JAQBNX010000111.1 GCA_028288385.1 Spirosoma sp. | reverse complement strand
GTTTTGGCAGTTCAATGGGTAGCTGATCGATTTTTAAAATCATGATCGTATGGGTTTAATGGTTTAAGAATTTGGTAACCTTATTTAACCAACTGAATCTATAGGCATAAGTTTGAATTAAATGGATAGGTTGGTTTGGGCACTATGACTAATGTCTAGGGCGTATGGAGTTAACCCGGCCCTACCGTTCGAAAAAATACGGGCAGTCACTACGTGCCAATTCCTGGCTGGTGTACTTTTACGGTATGTCAACCGTAACAATTGCCCCACTCTCCGAAATTCTGCCCACTTTTTTAGACTCCGTCGACTTCTCGGCTGTTGCCGTCATCGTCGACAACCACACGTTCAGGTTTTGTTATTCTGAACTAAAAGCGATGTTGCCAAAACATACGCTTGTTCGGCTCAAAGCGGGCGAAGAGCAGAAGCATCTGGCCACCTGTGAACTGATCTGGGATGCCCTCACCCGTGCCAATTTTGACCGTCATGCCGTGGTTCTTAACCTGGGAGGGGGTGTTATCGGTGACATGGGTGGATTTTGCGCGGCTACCTACAAACGGGGCATTGCGTTTGCCCAACTGCCTACCACCCTGCTCTCGCAGGTTGATGCCAGTGTGGGGGGTAAGTTAGGTATCGATTTCAACGGTTTGAAAAACCACATCGGCGTTTTTCAGCAGCCTACTGCGGTGTTGATCGACCCGGCATTTCTCGCTACGTTGCCTGAACGTGAACTGCAGTCAGGCTTTGCAGAAGTAATCAAACACTGCCTCATCGCCGATGCGCCTATGTGGGAAGAGGTTCGTCGGCGAGACCTCAACGAGCAGGACTGGCCTGCGCTGGTAGCGCATTCCGTAGAAATCAAGCAGCGTATCGTTGAACAGGACCCAACGGAAAAAGGATTACGCAAGATTTTGAATTTCGGGCACACCCTGGGGCATGCCGTTGAAACGCACTTCCTTCCGCAACCCCGCAAACGGTTGCTTCATGGCGAAGCCATTGCCATTGGGATGGTAGCTGAAGCCTTTATTGCGCACCAGAAAAAGATGATTGATAAAGTGCTGCTGGACCAAATCGAAGAGTACGTGTTTGCCGTATATGGAAAAGCACGACTAATGGAAGAGGATGAAGAACCGATTTTGGCCTTGACGTTACAGGACAAGAAAAATCGGGGACGCGAAGTGCGAATGTCGTTGCTCAACGGGCCGGGAAGCTGCGCCTTCGATGTGCCTGTTACGGCGGCCGAAATGCGTCGGGCGCTGGCGTATTACAACGGGTAGTTGTGGGTTGAAATTTTGATAGTTACCCTATTGCTTGACAAACATTTACGACTATCTTTGGGTTTGCCCAAGTAGTAATCATTCTCGATCTAAACAGGAATAAGTGTAGCAAAACCTTTACGTAAGTACAGCATGAAAACATTTGTCGGAATCCTTTTTGCGCTGGCCGTTATCGGTATGGCGAGCTGTTCGCCCAGCCGGTTATTTGTAGAGCACGATTACAGCTACGAAGGCCATTTTAAAAACTACGAATCGTTTAATTTTTTAGAGTGCGAGTTTGTCGATTCGACCCTGCTCTGCTCCGACATTCAGGATGCTATCCGGCATCAGATGGAGGCACGGGGGTACAAAGTGAGCAACCGGTCGCCTAATCTGTTAATTTCATATAATATTTTTCGTTCCGACCTGCGTTTCCGGGGTTACCAGCAGCCGGTCATTAAGGATTGGGTAGTGCGCGAAGATGACGATGCCACCTACAAGCGTATTGACTATAACCTTGATGAAGGTACGCTGATGATTTCGCTGATCGACGCCGAATCATATCAGGTAATTTGGAAAGGCTATGCATCGCGAATGCTGCGCAATCAGAATTTCAAAAACAATTACTTTAAAGGGATAGTCCGGTCCATTTTCGACCAGTACCCCCTGATGGCAACGGCTCGCTAACAGAACCGGGTTGACATAAATCACTACGTCAGCCAGTTAATAACCAAGTGAATTACGAGTAAATAGCTTTGTTTCTTTAAACGCCAAATGCCGGAACACGTGTTCCGGCATTTGGCGTTTAAAGAGCTTGACAGATGGTCGGCAGCACCTATCTCATCTAAACTCCAGACGGGATATAATTCAATTTCGTCTCCGATTGCGTTATTTAGTTAATTCCTTAAACAGCCCTTCCAGCGAGTTTTCCTGTTGCCGCAGACCCACCAGGGTTAAATTTTTGTCGGCAGCAAGCCGGAAGATAGCCCCACGCAAATCGGTATTCCTGGCGGCCGTCAGGCGGTATTGGCCCCGGCCCAGTGGTTCAACTCGCTGCACGCCCGGTACGTCGGTCAATACGTCTGGATGGTCCAACTCACTCTCGAATTCGGTCACAACAATCACCTCCGTACCCGCCGATGCGCTACGTAATTGGCTCAGGGGTCCATCGGCTACAATCTGCCCCCGGTTAATAATAACGACACGGTCGCAGATGGCTTCCACTTCTTGCATGATGTGGGTGGAGAAGAGCACCGTTTTGTCGCGCCCAGCATCACGAATTACCTGCCTGATTTCAGCTAACTGGTTTGGGTCAAGGCCGGTGGTGGGTTCATCCAGGATTAATACGGGCGGGTTGTGCAGTAGCGCCTGCGCCAGCCCTACGCGTTGTCGGTAGCCCTTGGAGAGTTGCCCAATGCGTTTGTGCTGTTCCCGTCCCAGTCCAACCAACTCAATCATGTCGCCGATGCGTTGGCTTAACTCGCTACTTTTCAGTCCGTGCAGTGACCCCGCAAAGCGTAGGTACTCCTTCACGTACAGGTCCAGGTAAAGCGGGTTATGTTCGGGCAGGTAGCCTACGCTCCGGCGCACATCCATGGGGTGCGTCCTGACGTCAAATCCATTTACCTCCACCGTACCATCGGTGGGGGCAAGATAACCCGTCGTGATTTTCATGGTAGTAGACTTGCCTGCCCCATTGGGACCCAGGAAGCCCACAATCTCGCCGGGCTGTACCGTCAGTGTTATGTCGTCGACAGCTTTCTGGACGAGCTGGCCCGGCGATAGGTTACTAGGCCGTCGGCCATTGTATTCTTTGGTTAAATTCCGAACCCGGATAGACATAAGCAAGAAGGGGACTAGCAGCCTGTCAGTAGGCAAGTAACGCACAAAAAACCGGAAAGAATTTCTATTTTTAGGGTTTAACACGCATGTTTCTCTAATTCGCAGGCCAAACTGTTTTTACCCTTTGGTGCTGGCCGGCTCTTCATCTATACCTTCTCGTCTTACGTATGTCCCTCTTCCGAAAGAAGACTGTAACCCAAATCCTGAGTGATGCCGCCGATGGCGAATCCAGTAAATTGGTTAAGACGCTGGGTGTTCGCGACCTGACCTCATTTGGTATTGCCGCCATTATTGGAGCTGGTATTTTCAGCACCATTGGGCTGGCCAGTTATAACGGCGGCCCGGCTGTATCGCTGCTGTTTGTGTTTACAGCCATCGCCTGCGTATTCACAGCCCTCAGCTATGCCCAGTTTGCCAGCACGGTGCCCGTTAGTGGCAGTGCCTATACCTATGCATACGTAGCGTTTGGCGAAATTTTTGCCTGGGTCATTGGCTGGGCGCTAATTCTGGAATATGCCGTCAGCAATATGGTCGTGGCTATTTCCTGGTCGGAGTATTTTACATCGATGCTCAGCGGTTTTGGGGTTACATTTCCCAAGTACCTCGCCACCGACTACGGTTCGGCCTCGCGCGCGTTTGCCCTCGTTGAACAGGCAAAGCAGGCCGGTACATCGGTCAGCACGCTGCCTGAAAGCACGCGTGTGCTGGCCAACGCCTGGGCAAATGCACCCCTCGTTGGTGGTGTGCACCTAATTGCCAACCTGCCCGCCGGGGCTATAACCGTACTCATTACAGCCCTGGTATACATTGGTATCAAAGAATCCCGCACGGCGAGCAACATTCTGGTCATGCTTAAATTAGGGGTAATCCTGCTGGTTATTGGGGTAGGGGCCTTCTACGTGAAACCGGCCAACTGGTCGCCGTTTGCCCCTAATGGCATGGCTGGGGTGATGAGTGGAGTGGCTTCGGTATTCTTTGCTTTTATTGGGTTCGACTCCATTTCCACCACGGCCGAGGA
>JAQBNX010000209.1 GCA_028288385.1 Spirosoma sp. | reverse complement strand
AATTTAAAACCATGCCTGATCATCCAATAACCCGGGGAGTAAAGCCCTTTGCCATCCGGGATGAGTGGTACTACCATATGCGCTTTCGGGCTAGTATGGAAGGCATAACTCCCATCCTGGCAGCAGTCCCCCCTCCCTCAACTCTGACACGCCCCGACGGCTCGCATGGAAACAATCCGTATGTACGGGCAGAAAAAGGCAAACCCCAGTTACTAGCCTGGTGCCGGGAACGGCCTGATGGCGGACGGGGATTTGGTATTACTGGTGGCCACTACCACAGCGTGTGGGCTGATGATAATTATCGAAAACTGGTCCTAAATGCAATCACCTGGCTTGCTAAAATAGACGTACCAACAGGTGGCGTTACGTCCCAAACGCCAACTAATGCCGAGATGGAGTCTAACCAATGCGAGCACTGATTTATAGGGTCTTCTTATTTTGACCTTACCCGCTTTCAAGCGTGCTCCTAAACCTCTTTCCTCCAATGACCCGTCGAAATTTTGTCATGATTGGTGCGACCTCCCTGAGCATGATCCCTCTGCTGGGATTTGGGCTTCTTGACAAGCACACGACAAACTTACCCGCCTGGCTGCTCGACTGGATAACCATTAATGACGGACACCTGGCTAACTACACACCGTTAAAAATTACGGACCCAACCCATACTTATGCAGGTGGGTATATGAATGAAGCCGAAATGCCAAATGCTCCGACAACGAGTGGTTTCATTATGTTGGCAAGTTTGCTCTTCTCCCGGCCGGAGTCACGTCATTATGGGTCAAAAACCTTGCTGACAGCCATTGAAGCAGCAACCCACGCCATCCTTAAGATGCAGCATTCCGATGGGACGATTGATTATCTGGATACCAATTTTCACTCAACACCCGATACTGCCTTTGTTCTGGAGAACATAGCGCCAGCTTATAGGTACCTGTTACAATCAAAAGTACAGGGGACCGAAACAGCACTCAGGCTGGTAAAAACCTTTTTAACTAACGCCGGAGAAGCTCTGATCGTTGGCGGTATCCATACGCCAAATCACCGGTGGGTGGTATCGGCTGCGCTCACCCGACTGAATGAGTTATTTCCAGATAAACGGTATCTTAACCGCATAGACCAATGGCTCGCCGAGCATATTGACATTGACCCCGATGGACAATTCAACGAAAAGAGTACCAATAGTTATTCACCCATTGTAGACCGCTCGTTAATCATCATGGCCCGGGGCTTAAACAAGCCTGAACTCCTTGAACCCGTTCGCCGAAACCTGATGATGACACTCTACTACGTTCACCCCAACGGCGAGGTGGTAACGGAGGCATCTAACCGCCAGGATAAGGGCACCGTTGGCACGATGGCCCGGTATTATTACTGCTACCGTTACATGGCATTGCGGGACAAAAACGGCGAGATGGCAGCCATGTGCCGGTTAATTGAACAAACCACTCCCAAAGAGCAGTTAGCCGGTTTTCTCGATTTTTTTCTGGAAGACCCAACCCTATGGAACGACCTGCCAGCCAGCAAACCCCTACCCACCAGCTACGCCAAAGCCTTTCCGTATTCGGGCGTAGTGCGCATTCGTCGTGGGGGGTGGGATGCAACCATTTTGTCGAACAATGCCAGTTGGCTCACTTTTCATAAAGGCAATGCCATCTTGCAAGGCATGCGGATTGCGGCTTCTTTCTTCGGAAAAGGGCAATTTGAGTCCGAGAAGGTAAAACAGCAGGGCAATACCTGGGTCTTGACCAAATCGCTGGAAGGGCCGTACTATCAGCCTATGGCCAAAGAAAAAATTGCGCCCGACGGTGATTGGGATAAAATGCTCAGAAGCGATCGCCAGCAAAGTGAAATACAAAAACTCGAATCAACTGTGTCCATTACGGAAGCAAAAAACGGACTGCAGGTGGATATAAACATTACTGGCACGCCGGGTGTGCCGGTAGCCTTGGAGCTGATCTTTCGAGCGGGTGGTACGTTAGCAGGCGTCAGCAAACATCCAAAAAAAGAAAATGCCTTTCTCCTGGCGGGTGAATCAGGATCATATACGGTTAATAGTGATGTCATCCATTTTGGCTCAGGAAAAGCGGAACATAAGGGGGTTCAGTTGCGGGGTGCCCTGCCGGCTATGGATGCCCCGACGGTTTATCTGACCGGCTATACACCCTTCAGGCACACCCTCTTTTTAGGATAAGGCTTGACCCATGACCGGTTGTTTTTCCATTTACTCAAGGCGTTTCTCAGTACGCTCGCTCAACTCGACGATGTATACCACTTACATCAAAATATTTCATAACCACTCCCTAGACTTTTTTTAATCTTACTTAGTCATCGGTTGGCCGTTTGGGTAACATTCGTATATTTGGCACTGCTGGATAGTCAGTTCTGGAGCCAAAACGTTCATAATGAATGTCTTTAGGCTCATTACTAATTGTTCCGCAAGGCCCGCCTTAACCGGGTTTTCCTCACACGAAACGTTCACCTTGTTGGTTAGTCCTGTTGGTTCTCATGCCAACTGGCATACCCTTGTGCAGTCACATGAAAGTCGCGCCTACGCAGCCATTCCAGATCGTTTATTCGTTGCTCGATCATGAATTCCTGGGTTACCTCATTGAGGCCTTCGTGGTACAGCGCAATAGTCGGGGTGAACTGACGCTACTCAACCAAACCCTCTCGGCACAAAACGTACACGAGTTTGCTAAAGAACTTGACGACCGTGATATTGAGCTGGTCCGGCTCATCGACAGCATTCAGCAGGATACCATCGTCAAGAAGTTCAATACCCGGAAATTACCGGCCATTGATTTCTTCCTGAAAATATACGACCCTAACAAAGGCGATAAGCTGGTGCAGGAAGCCATTTGCGGCTATCTGGAAAGTATGAAGGCCAGGATTATGGCCCTGCTGCCTGGCAAACCCTTCTACGTAATGGGCAATGACGGCAACCCGGCCTGGCTGCCCATTCAGTGGATGCCTGAACCGGCACGGGTGCATTTTCACTTTGTCCGTAACGCTGATTCAACGCACTATTTCCCAATAATCCGGTACCCCGTCACAGCTGATAGTAGCGAAAAAAACGAGCACCATGCCGAATCGTCGGGCGGAAGTACGGAGACCGTACGGGTCGATTTTCAGTTTAAGGATGCCCTGATGATCTGCGACGAACCTGCCTGGATGATGGTCGATAATCGGCTTTATCATTTCAGTAAGAACGTAGACGGTAAGAAACTGCGACCGTTTTTTACTAAAAACCACATCGTTATTCCCCGAAACATTGAGCAGCAATACTATGAGCGGTTTGTGACACCGTTGATTGCGGCTTATGACGTTTATGCGAAAGGATTCGAAATCAGAGCCGAGTCGATTGAGCCGGTGCCGGTCCTGACCGTATCCGAACCGGTGATGTCGGCCCGGGCCGTTACGTCGTTGGTAGTTTCTGCTGGAGAAGAAATGGTCGAAGCAGAAGACAATTCAGGAGGACGAATCGCCTTCGATCTGTCGTTTCGATACGGTGATTTCACCTTCCGGTTCGATAGTTTTGGGCCATCGGCCAATGTCAGCCTGGAGAAAAAGGGCGATGAATACGTGTTCCACAAAATTCGGCGCGACCAGCGCTTAGAGCGGAACAAACTGGCTTTTCTTCGCGAAACAGGGCTCGACCTGCGCCACGGTCGGCTGGCAATTCCAAAGGGAGAGGCTTTCAACTGGCTGGCCGACCACAGTGCCAGCATTCAGAAAGCAGGATTTCTGCTTCAGCAGCACGCGCAGGATGCCAAGCGCTATTTTCTTGGCTACTCGAGCATTGACGTATCCATTCAGGAAGGCCGCGACTGGTTCGACATTTACGCCAACGTTCGCTTTGGCGAATTTGAAATTCCCTTTTTAAAACTCAGAACCCTTATTCTCGCCAAAAAACGGGAGTTTACTTTGCCCAATGGTGAAGTGGCGGTAATTCCCGAAGCGTGGTTTACCAAATATTCCGAATTGTTTGGTTTTCTGGAACATGCCGACGGAATAGACCGGCTGGTACTCCACAAACACCATCTGGCGTTGGTGCAGGAGCTGGAGCGTGATGGACTGGCAGCAACGATCATGAGCCGAAAACTCGAACGGCTGCGCGACTTTGCCGAGATTGAGTCGTTTCCACTTCCTATAGGATTTAAAGGAACGCTCCGCCCTTACCAAAAGGCAGGCTACGACTGGATGAATTTCCTGCGGCAGTACCGATTTGGCGGTTGCCTGGCCGACGACATGGGACTGGGTAAAACCGTGATGACCCTGGCTATGCTCCAGGGCCGCAAAGAAGCCCTGCCTCCAACAGTCGCTCAGAGCAACAGCACGGGCGAAAAGCCGGAAAAGCGGCCTAGCCTGCTGGTGATGCCGACTTCCCTGCTCTATAACTGGGAACTGGAGGCCCGCAAGTTTACCCCCGATTTGCGGGTTATGGTGTATACGGGCACGTATCGCGACAAAAATACGGCTCAGTTCGATGACTACGACCTGATTCTGACATCGTATGGCATTGTCCGGATTGATATTGACCTGTTGAGCGACTACCGATTCGACTACGTTATTTTGGATGAGTCGCAGGCAATAAAAAACCCGTCGTCGCACATTACGAAAGCTGTCATGCAGCTCAACACAGCCAATCGGCTTATTTTGACTGGCACCCCGCTGGAAAACAGTACGCTGGACCTCTGGACGCAGATGTCTTTTATTAATCCCGGTTTGCTGGGCAGTCAGTCGTTTTTTAGAAATGAATTCCAGTTGCCAATTGAAAAACGCCACGACGAGAGCAAAACCGGGCGACT
>JAQBNX010000203.1 GCA_028288385.1 Spirosoma sp. | reverse complement strand
GTGACCACGGGGAGACTCGAACTCCCATGCCTTGCAGCACCACCCCCTCAAGATGGCGTGTCTACCAGTTTCACCACGTGGCCGATTCGTGATTGCGGGTGCAAAGATAAACTTTCAGACTTCTTCTGCAAAAAGCCTCTAACTTTCTTTTCACTTTTTAGGGTTCTATGAGGCTAAAATGGGCTTTTTTTTGTACTTTTATCATTCTAAAATCATCATAAAAAGCCTAACAGTTATGGCACTGGAAATTGTCGGAAAACTTATAAAAGTCTTACCCGAAGTATCGGGACAGAGCCAAAAAGGGCCGTGGAGCAAGCAGGAATTTGTGCTGGAAACGCTCGACGCGTCTTATCCTAAAAAAGTGTGTCTGACTGCCTGGGGCGATAAAGTAGCCGACCTGAAACAGTTTAGCGATGGCGACACGATCAAGGCAACTTTTAGCGCTGAGTCACGGGAATATAACGAACGCTGGTACACTGAGCTAAGAGCATTTCGTATCGATGCAGCCGAAGGTGGTCAGGAGTCGGGGGCTGGTTATCAGACTCCATCGGCACGCCCGGCCCAACAAGCACAACCGCGTCCAGCGCAGCAGAGCCAGCCTGCTGGTATGCCGTTTAACACGACATTTGACGACGAAAGCAACGATCTGCCGTTCTAAATAGTAATGAGTATAAAAAGGCAAAGGGTGTAAGTGCTTCATCAGCAATACTTACACCCTTTGCCTTTTTATACTCATTACGACACTGGATGATCCGGCTGGTATACTAATGGCAACACTCAATCGATAGAGTAATACGCTCTTACTATTTATTGCGCTATCGATTGAGCGACCAAGTCGTTCGACTAGAAAAAGCTTCGATATGGACTGCTTTCTTTAGAATGAGTAGGTAACTACGATCTCCCTGTTCTATGCAAGCACATTACCTTAAAATAAGCCTGCTTCTTTATCTGCTGGTCACTTCTCCAGCAATGGGGGTTAGTTTTGAGGACAAAGTTCGGCAGGCAGATTCTTTGTTTGCAGCTGGTAATGAGGTCGAAGCCGCCCGAATTTACCAGACGACCATTGCCGACGGGCACACCCCCACCGACCCCATGCTGCTGAAACTGGCCAGCGCCTATGAACGGCAGAACGATGTGCCTCATCTGCTTTATTACCTACAGGTTTATTTTGACCGTCATCCCGACGACGCCGTTCTCCGTAAGATGAACGAGATTGCCCGCGCCAATAACTTAAATGGTTATGAGACAGATGACCTGAACTATTTTTACCTGTTCTACCGAAAATATGGTACCTACCTGCTTTTGTTCCTCTTACTTCCGGGGGGATACGTCTTCAGCATTATGATGCTGAAAATAGTCAGAAAGCAACCTGTAGACAGGCGCCAGAAGTGGGTCGTGCTGTTTTATTTAATTCTGTTGCTGCTCTTCGTTAACCTCCCCGAGGGCGTTCAGTCGGGCATTACAAGTCGCGACCGGGTGTTACTACGTAGTGATCCATCGGCAGCAGCACCGGTGATTGAAGTGATTGGCCGCGGTCATAAGGTCAATATTTTAGGCAGTAAAGACATTTATCTGCGCGTTTTGTGGCGCAACGAACTTTACTATATCCGCCAGGATAACGTGTGGGTAATTTAACGAAGAAAGGAGTAGTCCACCAGGCCAACACTCAGGCTTCCGTTCATTTTTTCAGGGGCGAATTCTTTTCCTTCGCCAGCGTATTGAACACCAGTTTGTCCATTAGGGAGGGGAGCCATTTGTTTAGAAAGACAGTGAATTTCCCTTGTGTGGTCAAAACTAATTCGCGCTTCCGTGATTTGACGGCCCTCAGTATATGGTCAGCGCATTCGTCGGCGCTCATCATGCTTCCTTCGTCGCGCACGGTTTCGCCTGCTACCCGTCCGTGAGCATCGAGGGCCGCAAAACGGATGTTCGATGCCGTAAAGCCCGGGCAGGCCGTCAGGACGTGGACACCCGAATGAAGTAACTCCGTACGAAGCGCTTCTAAAAAACCATTCATAGCAAATTTAGAGGCCGAATAGCCACTGCGCACGGGCAAGCCCCGGTAGCCCGCAATGGATGAGATGCCCACAATTGAACCTTTGCTCTGTTGGATATAAGGCAGGGCGTAGCGCGTTGCGTAAACCGTTCCCATGAAATTCACGTCCATCACTTTCTGAATTACCGCCGGATCCGTGTCGATCAGCATCGAGCGCATCGTAATACCCGCGTTGTTGATGAGTATGTCTAACCGGCCAAACCTGGCAAGGGTCTGCTCAATGAGTCGTTGGACATCAGCCTCAATACTGACATCGGCGATTAAGGCAAGAAAGTCAATATGGGCCTGCCGCAGTTCCTGACTTACATTGTCAAGTGCATCGGCCTTGCGGGCACAGATAACGATTTTGGCTCCCTCGCGGCCAAAGGCAAAAGCCATAGACCGGCCAATTCCCGATGATGCACCAGTAATCAGCACTACTTTATCCTTCATAATAAAATCAGTGGGTGCCGGTGTCAGCTTATTTACGCTGACACCGGCACCCAGATACCTGGATATCGCAAAGGTAATGGAAACATCCTGTTACCGAAGCAGCGTGAGGGGGCCTTTGAAGGTTCGCTTGGTGGTTTGAATCAGGTAGTAATACGTCCCGGTGGGTGAATTGGTACCATACCAGCGAAACGTTGGATCGACCGATGTGAAGACCACCTGCCCCCATCGATTGGTGATCTCAACCGATTTAAACTGCTCGGCACACGAATTTTCGGGCAGGTCTTTAACAGCAAAATAATCGTTGATGCCATCGCCGTTAGGCGTAAATACGTTCGGCACGGTAATGTCTTTGCTGACCGACGAATCTTTGACCCGGAAGGTCACGGTGGTAGTGTCAGTATGTTGGGGCTGGCAGGAGCGGTCGTCCACAACAAAATCGACGACAAATGTGGCCTCGGACCGACCGGCCATCAACTCACAGGAGGGTTTCCAGGCAAAGGCCGACTGGAGGGTTGGCAGGCCGGTTTTATTCGTAAACTGCATTCCAGCCGCTTTAACATCGAATCCGCGGCCGGTGCCCGTTAGCCTGAGTGTGTCCCGGTCGAGGTCGTTGCCCAGCACGTCGAACGTTACGTTTCCGGCGGAGTCTCTGGCACTAACAACCAGATCGACCACTGCCTGGGGCAATGTTGTTCGGATAGAGGGCGGCTTGCTGGGCAGCCCCACAGCCGCCAGGTTTACCGTCACGGTGTCGCGCAGGTTTCGGTTGCAGCGCGTATCGGTCACAATAAAATCGACGATGTATTCCGACCGGGTGGCCTGCGTACAGGTCGGCTTCCAGGTGAAAGGACTCGACACCTTGCCCACACCCGACGCTGAGCCAAAGGTCATGCCAGCCTGGGCCAGTGTGAAACCCCGCCCAACGGCCTGAATGAGGATGTTATCGTTATCGGCATCGGTTCCAAAAGCTGTGAACGATAAGGGCGTGCCGACCGTAACACGGGCCAGGTTGTTTTTCAGGTTCGTGCTGGCGGCTGGTTTATTATTGGGCGACGGAATAACATTCAGGCGGATGCTCAGCGTATCGCTCAATCCCTGCGGACATCCTTCATCAGTAGCGCGAATGAGCAGTGTAAAGGGTTTGCCATCGCCCCCCACGCACTTCCCAAAGCAGAATTTAGCCTGTAACGTATCGGTGCTGGTTCGGGTCACCAGCACATTGGGCGAAATAGAAAGGCCAGGTAGTGTACCACTCATGTTAGTCAGCGTAATGCGCTGATTTGGGTTAATGTCGGTAACGAACAGCGTCAGGCAGTTGGTGTCTTTTTCGGCAATGGTCAAAACGGCCCCTTCTTTATAAAACGCCTGCTGTCCCTCCGACCGGAGCAGTAACTGGGGTGCATCGTTTCGGGGACAGTCGACCACTTTCAACTGAAAATCGCGTCGAACCCGCCCAATGAGTTTGCGGTTGCGGTACTCCCCCACTTCGACCGAGAATACAAACAACCCCAGGCGGCCGGCCGTTACGCTCAGCAGGCCCGTGCTGGCGTCAACGCGCAATGGTTGCGGACCGGGAATTTCGTTGCTCTGCGAAATACCCGTTACCCACGAGATACCAGGATAGGGACCAGGACTGGCTACACCTGGTCCGATGGGCGTTGGACTTCCTGGATTTGGCTGCACCCGGCTGCTGAAACCATTGTAAGGCGTCACCAGCGTATAGGCCAGGCTGTCACCATCGGGGTCTTTGGCACTGAAGTCGAAGGTAAATGGGCGGTTGATGCAGATATAATCGCCCCGTGCAATGCTAAACACTGGCGATGAGTTATTAAACGGTGCAGTGCCGTTGAAGGGCGCCGGAAACTCCAGGTAAAATGTAGACCCTGCTCCACCCGGATCGTTTATGTTGTTGATGGCTGCATTGCGGCAGCACCGCTCCCAGCTGATGTAATACCCGCCTGCATCGTTGTAAGTCTGCGGAAACGTAACGTCAATGCCGTAGCGGATGAGCCGGGTTCGCAGGTCAGAGCGCGTACAGGCCGGACTCGTGTAATTAACAAACTGGCTGCTTATTCGGGGCAACTCTACGTTGCCTACCAGGGCATTGTCGCGTTTTCGAAAAATGTAGACGACAACTGTCGGATCTTCAGCCCCTGGACTACCGTAAATGTCATCGAAATACAGGTTCATATTGACCCGATGGGTAAAGCTACGGCCGGCGGGCAGCTTTTGCAGTTCCAACTCTCCGCCGACGATGTGCGTAGCACGGGCAATACCGCTGACTGTCAGCAGAAAGCCAATTAACACGCTTACCCAGTAGCCCCTACGGTACAGGTTTATCATAGACAGATTCGGTTCAGTGTAGGGCCGTCCAAAAACGGCTGCTTAAATTAGCCCTTTTTTAGGATATGTATGCGCAGAAAGAGTCATAAAGTCCCCGAACGGTTGTACGCGGTTCGTGTCGATGCCGTTGCAGCCGAGGGCAAATGTATAGTACGAACCGACGAGGGCGTTATTTTCGTGGAGAATCCCACCGGTGGTGTGGGCGTTGCTCCGGGCGACGTAGTGGATTTACGTATCACCAACAAGAAAAAGCAATACCGCGAGGCAGTAGCCGAGCGCATCCATGAGCAGTCAACGGTGCGGGCAACGCCTTTCTGTGAACACTTTGGCACTTGCGGAGGCTGTAAATGGCAGCACATCCGCTACGATGAGCAGCTGCGGTTCAAACACCAGCAGGTCGTTGACCACCTGACGCGCATTGGCAAGGTCGAACTGCCTGCCATACGACCCATTCTGGCGGCTGAACCCACCCAGTATTACCGTAACAAGCTTGAATTTACCTGCGCCGAAGGCCGCTGGATGACGTCGGACGAGGTGAATTCTGGTGGGGAAATCGACCCACGGGCGGTGGGATTTCATATACCCGGCCGCTTCGATAAGGTCTTGCCCATTCGGCACTGCTACCTTCAGCCAGATCCGTCTAATGCCATCCGGTTAGCCGTAGCCGACTATGCGTATCGGACGGGCATGAGCATGTATAACCTGAAAATACACACGGGCTATCTTCGAACCCTCATTATCCGCACGGCCGCCCCCAATCAGGTGATGGTAACGGTTCAGGTTGCCCAGGATGACCCCCACCAGTTAACCGGTCTGATGAGTCACCTACAGACTTCATTCCCGGAAATCTCGTCGCTCAACTACATTATCAATACCAAGAAGAATGACAGCTATCAGGATCAGGATGTCATGAACTGGGCCGGAAAGCCTTACATTGAAGAGCACATGGATGCCGGCGATGGCAACACGCTAACCTTTCGGGTGGGACCAAAATCATTTTACCAGACCAACGCGCAGCAGGCCTTTAATCTTTATAAAATTGCCCGCGATTGGGCCGGGCTGACAGGCCGCGAACGCGTATACGACCTGTATACCGGCACGGGTACTATTGCCCTCTTCGTAGCCCGGCGGGCACAGCACGTTGTGGGTGTGGAGTATGTAGAAGCTTCCGTCGCCGACGCCCGAGTCAATGCAGCCATTAATGGCATCACCAATACGACGTTTGCAGCGGGTGATATGCGCGACATCCTGACCGACGGCTTTTTCGATCAGCATGGCCGCCCGGACGTTGTTATTACGGATCCGCCCCGCGCAGGCATGGACGAGGCCGTGACGCGCCAGCTCATCAAAGCCTCACCGGAACGTATCGTCTATGTGAGTTGCAATACAGCCACCCAGGCCCGTGACCTCGGCATACTGGACGAGAGCTATGCCGTTGCCGACGTGCAGCCGGTCGACATGTTTCCCCACACCCATCATGTGGAGAATGTGGTTGTATTGAAACGAAGGGGATAATCTGGCCGCCGATTTAACGTATCGTCAATTGGCTAAAACTCCAGATACGGAGCAATTTTCTCGATTGTTTTGGCGTCCAGAATCCGGATTGGCTTCAACGATTCGGCGGAGGTGTAGGCCCCGTGCTGTTCGCGGTAGTTGACGATCACCTGCGCCTGTCGGCGGGATAGAAACGGGTGCCGGTCCAGTTCTTCGGCACTGGCCGTGTTAACCGGAATCTTGCGGGGTGCCGACCGAATCTGACCGAATTTTTCCAGTTCGGCCAATGCCACAGAATCCAGACCGTATACATCGCGAAACTGCTCGGGCGTAATAAACCCACCCAGTCCATCGCGGTACTTGACGATCCGCGCTGCCAGTGTAGACCCGATGCCTTTCAGCGCGATCAACTGCGACGTATCGGCGGTGTTGATATCAAATGGCTGT
>JAQBNX010000197.1 GCA_028288385.1 Spirosoma sp. | reverse complement strand
ACGACGCGTTGGACTGGCTAAACTCAGCCACCACCGGTACGCCTTCAGGCAGCGATGCTTTAAGCAGTTGAAGGGCTTTGCGCGGACTGATGAGTGACTGAGAAGACGAGCCGCCCCCCAGATCTGTTCGCCGGTAGCGGATGAGCCGGTGGCCGTCGGTGGCAACGAACGTAGCGGTGTCTTCGCTCAGTTGCAGATACACGCCTGTCATGGCCGGACGCAGGTCATCGGTACTGGTTGCAAAAACGGTGTTGTTTATCGCCCCCAGTAGCACGTCAGACGTCATCTCGACAGACATGTTCTTGCTGACAGTGGGCAGTTTGGGAAAGTCGATGGGGTTCTCACCAGACAGCTTGTATCGGCCGTTATCGGTCAATATTTCGGTACCAAACGTTTCGGTATCAATGTTTATGGTTACCGGTTGTTCGGGCAGGCTGCGCAGTGTGTCCAGCAGCAGTTTAGCCGGAATGGCAATGGCTCCGTTTTCACTTGCTTCGACCGGAATCTGGGTTGTCATGGTCGTTTGCAGGTCAGAAGCCGTCACGGTCAGTGTTCCACCCGATGCGTTGTCACCGACTTCTATCCGAAAAAGGAAATTTTCAAGAATCGGCACAATCGGGTTGGTAGCAACGACGCCGTTAATATTCTGAAGGTTTTTGAGCAGAACAGACGAGGAAACAATGAATTTCATGGGCCAGTCGGTAAGTAGCGGTTTGTACTAAAGGTATAGAACAAAAGTAGCAAAAAATACCCACCCTGCGGTTGGTTTTTATGAACAGAGTAAAAGAACCTTCTGCGATAGGATAACGTATAACGGTAGTAGGTGAGGGCTTATTTTGAACGTTACTGAGGCCTTTATTTATCCCTTATTGTCTATTACTGACTTCGACAAATGGAAACCGAAATTTTGAATCGGGTTGCGGGTAGCGGACTTGTGTCGCTCGATCTGGAAGCGTATTACCACCCCGGCGAGCGGGTTGTGTATGATTTGAAAGACAACCTGTATATGGGGCTTATTCTGCGGGAAAAAGAGTTTAGGGCGTTCCTGAAGGAACATAACTGGAGCCAGTACGCTGGTAAAAACGTGGCGGTTACCTGCACAGAGGATGCCATCATACCTACCTGGGCCTATATGCTCCTTACGTTGCAGCTCCAGCCCTATGCTCACATGATTGTGTTTGGTACCCTGGCCGACCTGGAGGAGAAACTGTTTTATGACGCAATTGCGGCTATAAACCCAGAAGATTACCGCCAAGCCCGGGTGGTGGTCAAAGGCTGTTCCAAAGTACCCGTTCCAACAGCGGCTTATGTTGAACTCACGCGGGTGTTACAGCCAGTGGTACAGAGTTTGCTTTTTGGCGAGCCATGCAGCACGGTACCCTTATATAAGCGACCCAAAAATCAGTCTGCTCACTAATAGTGGCTATAGTTTATGGTTACTCAACTAACAGACCCTTTAAATAGAGTAAATTGTATTTTTCTCATTTTTTAGCCGGTTATTGTAGATATTTTAACCATTTCGATATATTTGTTTATTGAGTCTATTCTTATACTGTTCACTAAAATGAACGGATTAAGCTCTATCCCAATCTGTTAACTATTGCAATGATACGTTTGCTGTCGGCGAGGGTAATCAACCGGTTCGCCCCACGGTTGCTGATATTATTTGTCGATCTGGCCGTTACCGTATCTGCCTTTAGCTTCGCCTGGACGCTCCGTTACAACTTCGCACCAGATTTCGCCAACTGGCGCTGGCAGCATTTGGCAGGGTTACTGATCTGCCGGTTGCTGGTGTTCCTAATAATCCGCCCGTTTGCCGGTATCATTCGCCATACAGGCATCGAAGACGCCCTGCGTGTTGGTCAGGCGGTTATCTACAGCAGCCTGCTCGCAGTGACTGGTTCATTCGGACTGAAACAACTACTCAACGAGCCGGCCCTCTACATTCCGGTTTCCATTCTGGCCATCGAATTTTTTATCAGCATCGTCTTGCTGATTGGTATTCGGTTTGGCATCAAATGGCTCTATCAACTCTTGGTCAGCACGACGGCCGATAATCCGCAGACTGTTTTGCTCTATGGTGCCGGAGCTGTGGGCATCGACACCAAAAATGTCTTGATACGCGACCGGCGACACCGCTATCGCATCATTGGATTTATCGACGATAATCCCGCCAAGGCGCAAATGACGGTTCAGGGCATTCGGGTATATACGCCCGAACAGGCGGCCGCTTTGTTTCTGCAATCGTCGAACAAACCCGAGGTTATACTGGCCATTGATAATCTGGCAGCAGCCCGCCGAAACGAAATTATCCGGTTTCTGCTTCAGTATCAGGTAACGCTTAAAATGGTGCCGTCTGCGCAGGACTGGATTAACGGACAACTGAGTACCAGGCAGATTCGCGACATTAGTATAGAAGACCTTTTGGGTCGCCCGACTATTCGGTTAGACGATGCGGCTATTGGTGGTATGGTGCAGGAACGAGTCGTTCTGGTTACGGGTGCAGCCGGGTCCATTGGCAGCGAGCTGGTTCGGCAATTACTGACATACGGCCCCAGCCAAATTGTCTTGCTCGATCAGGCAGAGACAGGCCTGTATGATCTGATTTCTGAGTTACAAAAGCCTTTGGGCCATGCATCTGTCTCCACAATATTGACGCCCCAGATTGGCGATGTGACTGATTCGACGCGGATGCACCGTCTTTTTGCCACGTACCGGCCAGCCTTTGTTTTTCACGCAGCTGCCTACAAGCACGTACCGCTGATGGAAGAGCATCCCTACGAGGCCGTAAATACCAATGTGCTGGGTACCAAAATTGTCGCTGATCTTTCAGTCGCTTTCAATGCCTATACATTTGTGATGATTTCGACCGATAAAGCCGTCAATCCAACGAATGTAATGGGAGCTACTAAGCGTCTGGCCGAGTTATACGTACAGAGCTTATCCAGCACATCAGCTACGAAATTTATTGTCACCCGGTTTGGCAACGTACTGGGTTCCAGTGGATCAGTTGTTCCAGTATTCAAGCGGCAGATTGAATTAGGTGGGCCGGTTACGGTTACGCATCCCGATATTATTCGGTATTTCATGACCATCTCCGAAGCAAGCCAGTTGGTGCTTGAAGCGGCTGCCATGGGTAGTGGGGGCGAGGTGTTTGTGTTTGACATGGGGCAACCGGTACGTATTGCCGACCTTGCCCGTCAGATGATCCGGTTATCGGGCTACGAAGTCGACAAAGATATTGCCCTTCTGTTTACGGGTTTGCGGCCCGGCGAGAAGCTCTATGAAGAACTCTTGAATACTGCCGAATCGGTTCTGCCAACGCACCATCCCAAAATCAAGATTGCCCGCCTGCATACGATTGATCCTATGTTACTGCGACCGGCCATGTACCGGATAGAGCAGTTGCTATCCATTGGTGATGATGCTGGTTTGGTACGTATCCTGAAAGAACTCATCCCCGAGTATATTAGCAACAACTCACCTTATGTGGTGCTCGATGCGGAGAGTATGCCAACGAACGTACTATAAACTCGGTGGTTGGGCTTTCGTTGTTTCTGCATCCGTAATTTGTTCCATGCTCGACTTTCGCCTGACTGTCTTTTACACCGTTGCCAAGCGACTCAGTTTCACTAAAGCTGCCGCCGAACTGTTCGTGACGCAGCCCGCCGTTACTAAGCATATCCAGGAACTGGAACACCAATTTGGTACGGCGCTCTTCGACCGGCGCGGCAACCAGGTAAGCCTGACGGCCGCCGGAAGTCTGCTGCTGCGCCATGCCGAAACCATTATGGCAACTTACCGCCAGTTGACGTTCGATATGAACGCGCTCAAAGGAGAACCTGGTGGCACACTGCGTTTGGGTGCCAGCAGTACGGTGGCGCAGTACGTTATCCCTCCTGTGCTGGCCCGTTTCCATGAGCAATCGGCCGACGTAGCGATCTCGCTCCTTAGCGGCAATACCGAGCAGATTGAACAGGCACTACTGAGCAACGACATCGATTTGGGATTGGTAGAAGGCCGGACGCACCATAGCGATATCCGCTACACGTCCTTAGTGAAAGACGAACTTGTGCTTATTTGTCGCCCCGACCATCCGCTGGCGATCCGCGATGAGATCACGCTGGAAGAATTGCGTACCATTCCAATCGTTCTACGCGAGCGCGGTTCAGGATCCCTCGAAGTAGTCGAACATGCGTTGCGGGGAGCGGGGCTGCGGCTTACCGACCTGACTGTTGAAATGCAATTGGGTAGCACCGAAAGCATCAAATCATACCTGAGCAGTTCCCGCTGCATGGCGTTTATATCGGTTTTCGCCGTTCAGAACGAGTTGCACACGGGTACACTCAAGGTACTTGACGTGCAGGGGCTTACCATTCAGCGTGACTTTTATTCAATTCAGTTGCAGGGGGTAAGCGAAGGACTCGCCGATACGTTTATGCGCTTTGCCCGCCAACATTATAAAAGAAGGGAATGAGTCAGCCGTTCGCATGACGCGATTGAAAAATAATTAATGCGTGTTGTCTACCTGGTAGAGCCATAACCAACCGGTTTACTTGATAAAAAGCCTACCCGTGCAGTTATTCTTGTAGAGAATAATCTTCTTCGGCTAATGGTTTGTATATCGAAAGGGCGAAGATGACCAGCCACGGATTCCTAACCACTGCCTTCTTTTAAAACGCATAGTAGTGCTGATGTAAACTGAATTCTTAAATATGCCTGCCAACATTCCCATCGAACTTGATAGCGCCGTAACGACAATCATTATCCAGCGTCCCGATAAAAATCATATTCTTTCCTACGAAAACTGGTTAAAAGAAATGGTACCCCTAGCCCAGAGAGCTGACGGTCATCGGGGTGTGAATATAATCAGGCCACACGGTCAGAGTGAAGAGTACACCATTGTCCTTCATTTTTCCTCTGAGGCTTCGCTGCGGCATTGGCTGGAATCTGACACGCGCAAGCAGATGATCGAGAAAGTGCGGCCTTTACTGAATGAGGAGGAAAATATAGCCATCAAGACCGGTCTTGAATTTTGGTTTACACCGCCGGGAGCTAAAAACAATGCCCCTCCTTACAAACAGTTTATGCTTACCTGGTCGGCAATTTTTCTGCTAACCCTTCTTATGCCTTGGCTACTGACGCCCATAGTTTCGAGCGAGCCTCTTTTGTCATCTCCATTAATCAAGCCTTTTCTGAGCAGCTTACTGATTGTGGGCCTTATGACATTCGTTATCATGCCCCGCTACGTCCGTCTCACCTCCAAATGGCTCTATAAGTAAATCAAAACGAGTATTTTAATAGCCAATGCAACGTCTATAACTCGACAATAATTGCTGATACACTTTTCGTAGTTTTATGCCCAAACCCTTCAGCGTTACCGAATAATATGCCAACAAACTCCGTTATCGCCTTCTTCGCCGGTCTGGCACTCACCACAGCATCGGTACAGGCGCAACCGCGATCCAGTACAAAAGCACCACCCCGCCCTAAAGCTGTAGCAGAGGCACCAACTCGCACGGGCAGTGTGGCCAACCTACCAGAATCCACTATATCGCGCGCTGAGGTAGAAAGCCATATACGCTTTCTGGCATCGGATGAGTTGCAGGGACGCCGGACGGGCGAACCGGGCAATCAGACTGCCGCCCGCTACATTGCTGAACAGTTCAGGCTGCTAGGCCTGAAACCAGCCGCATCCATAGACGGTCAGGCTAGTTATTTCCAGTCGATTGCGATGGAGCGGGTAAAAGCTGCCAGTTCGGCCATTATGATTGTCGGGAAAGATACCCTCAAACTTGGCAAGGAACTGGCCGTGATGACGGGCGGCCCGGCCGACGTAACGGGCGAGGTTTTATACGCGGGCTACGGCCTGACCGATGGTGACGATGGCTACAAAGGGCGCAACGTAAAAGGGCGTATTGTGGTCGTGCAAGGCGGCTCGCCCGATGCGAAAGGGCCGGGGGAGATTTTTAAAGCGTCGGGGGCAAAACGTAAGTTGGCCGCCGAAAAGGGAGCTGCTGCCCTGATCGAACTATACAGCGAGTCGATTCCCTGGGGATTTGTAAATCAATATTTTAGCCGGGAGCAAATCAGTATAGCGAATACAACAACGGGTGGCACGCCCGTTACGCACCTGTGGGTTAACAACGCTAACAATCAGTATAAACAACTGAAAGAAGCCGGTCAGACCGTTACACTTCGGACGACTGGTCGACCCCGTACACCCGCCCCTTCGGCCAACGTAGCGGGCATCATCGAAGGCACCGATCCAAAACTAAAAGAAGAGTACGTAGTGCTTTCGGCCCATTTTGACCACATCGGCGTGGGTAAGCAGGGTGGCAGTCCATACCAGTCCACCGACAGTATTTTTAATGGTGCCCGCGACAACGCCTTTGGCACGGTGTCAATTTTGATGGCCTCCAAAGTTCTTATACAGCAGCGGCCTAAACGCTCGGTGCTGGTGTTGGCCTTGACCGGAGAAGAGGTTGGCCTGCTTGGCAGCAGCTACTATGCCGAGCATCCGCTGGTGCCGTTAAAACAAACTGTTTTTGACCTTAATACCGATGGCGCTGGCTATAACGACACGACCATTGTTTCTGTAATCGGTCTGGAACGGACTGGAGCCAAAGCAGAAATTGAAGCGGCTGCTACCGCTTTCGGACTGGGCATTTTTGCCGAACCCGCTCCCGAGCAGGGACTATTCGACCGCTCCGACAATGTCAGCTTTGCAGCGAAAGGCATTCCAGCCCCTACGTTCACACCCGGCTTCAAATCTTTTGACGAGGTCATTAGCAAATACTATCACCAGGCCATTGACAATCCCGAATCACTCGACTTTCCTTACGTCCATCGATTTTGTCAGGCCTATGCCTATGCTGCCCGTCTGATTGCCAATCGGCCTACGCGCCCGCAATGGTCTGTGGGCGATAAGTATGAATCGGCCGGGAAAGCTTTATATGGGCAATAGCTCGGGGACATGTTTTCAATGTATTACTACGAATGTCATTACGCCTAGTAATGGTATTTGTGTCCGGCCGACCTATACATTCAGGAAAGAAAACTAAACGAATGGCCTCATCGTTTATTAATTATTAACGACGCCCCACATGAAGTATATTCTGATTATTACCCTCATTATTATGTTTGTGCCACCGGTACGGCGGTTTGTGTTCCAGTTGTTGGTGGGTCGACAGTTGGTGAAAGAACAAAAACGCCAGGCAGCAGCGTACCAAAAACGTCGGGAAGGGGAAGTGCGCGTGGAGAGTCGCCCAATAAAGAAAACGGATTCTCACCAGGGTGGTCAGTACGTCGATTATGAAGAGATAAAATAGAGGTAGGTAAGCGACTGATTGAACGCTTTAGGCGTTTGACAAGTGTTAGTCCAGCCACTGCAACTACCCGTTAACGCTAATTTAGGTAGTGGCTTAATTGCGTTTATTAAAGAAAAATTGTTTGACGTATTGGGTTTGGCCAAAATGCTTGTAAAAAACTGCTTCTAAGACCATTTATAAATATACTGTATTCAACGCGGTTAACACCTTACCAAAAATTTTGAAGGGTTGCCATTTCTATGATGTAAGAAAGATAATCGGGTTATCCAGCTTTATCAATCGCTGCTAACCGTTTGGTGCCAAATTTCGAATATAAAAGCCGATTTTACACTGATACAATTACATGGATACTAACAATGGGTAAACGCTGGCTGTTACTCAGTGAAGAAAATCCAATGATATTCATGAATAACGAACCGACTAAGCAACGACTCTTTAGTGAAATTAGCCAGTTTCGAGCCCTAACGTCAGCAGCCGATAACGCTTCTATCGTGAACGGATTCGATACGATTAAGACATCAATTGCAGGCCTTTCTGGCAACACACAAGACGAAAAAAATATATTTATTGAGGCCCAAAATGTAGCTCAACTTTTTAGTAAGGCTGATTACGAACTATTTACCAAAGCTGGTAAGGCAGATTTCCCGCAGAAGACGGCTGCCCTGGCCCGTCTACAGGAATGGGCTAAGCGAGCTGGCGACATTCTGCAAGACACCTAAATAGCTTTTGCTTAGTACATATAACAAGGTTCGCACCCAGCCCATAGCTAAGTCTAAGTACTTGGTTGAATTTTTCATTCAATACAGGCCAAGTTGCCTCATGATCTTTTCTGGTAATACCCGGAGGTTCAGGAGGTTATTTTTCAGCCTTTTTTAATAAGCAATTCGTAAGTATATCCAAGGTTTATTCGTTTCATTAAGGTAAGTGCTAATCTTACTCGTATGAATAAACAATTATTCCTGTCATTGCTCGCTGCACTGATGCTTAGTGGATGGGTAATAGCCTGCAAAACCAATGACCCCGCTGCACAGGCCACAACTGGGCCCTTCACCCTGCAACTAGACAATGTGGTAGGCAACGAGGATTTAGTGCTTAAGACGGGCCGGTATACTAACAGCAGTGGGGAAGAATTTAGGGTTACAACACTCAACTACTACCTCAGCAATTTTCGCTTTAAACAGGCTAATGGAGCAGAGTACGTAGTGCCCCAGGACAGCAGCTATTTTCTGGTCAAAGAGTCGGATAAAGCTTCACAACTCATTACGTTCCCCAACGTGCCGATGGGCAGTTATACCGCTGTCACGTTCACAATTGGTGTCGATAGTGTACGTAGTGTTAGTGATATAGGGAAACGAAAAGGTGTGCTGGACCCGGCTGGTTCGGCTACGGCGGCAAACGACATGTATTGGGAATGGAATTCAGGCTATATATTTCTGAAGTTTGAAGGCACCTCGCCCGTTGCACCCGTCGATGCTACCGGCCAGAACACCTTTCAATACCACATCGGCTTTTTTGGCGGGCTGGTGACAAAAACACTCAATAACCTGAAAACGGTGACCCTATCGCTAGGTCAGCAACCCGCCGTAGTCGCTGAAAATAACAGCCCCCAGGTGACGATAAAGGCAGATGTGCAGGCAATTTTTGGCCAATCGACAAAACTGAGCATCGCGCAGCACCCCGCCGTGATGGTCGATCCGTATTCGGCCACCATTGCCAGCAACTACAGCCAGTTATTCCGGTATGATCAAACCCGCCAATTGAATCATAACTAAATGCGAACGCTTCAGCCAATCGCTTTATGGGTTAGTCTGGGTTTGTTTGGGCTGGCAGTGGCGTGTCAGTCGGGTCCTTCCACGGATAACGTGTCGCCTACTGCTCCTAACACCACTATTCCAGGTAGCAGTACCGGCATTACGTATCAGTCAACACCGCTGAACTTTACCAAACCGGCCAATTTTCCTGATCCCGTTTACGATCTAGCCAAAAATCCCCTGACGGCGGAAGGCGTCGATCTGGGAAGGATGTTGTTTTACGACGTAACGCTTTCGTCAAACGGACTGATAAGCTGTGCTTTTTGTCATATACAGGGGTCGGCCTTTTCTCATACCGATCATCCCCTGAGTCATGGCGTAGGCGATAAAAATGGCCCACGTAACGTACCCGCCGTGCAGAATGTGGCTTGGGATAATCATTTTTTCTGGGATGGCGGCATCAAAGACCTGGATCTCCTGCCGATTGCGCCCATTGAAAACCCGGTGGAGATGGGAGAGCGCATGCCCAATGTGCTGGCCAGATTACAAAACAGCAACAAATACCCCGCCTTGTTCTTGGCCGCCTTTGGCTCCAAAGAAATCACCTCCGAGCGGTTCTTAAAAGCGCTCTCCCAGTTTATGATTACCATGGTGTCGGCCAACACCAAATATGACCATTACGTCCGTAAGGAAGCGGGGGGCGACATGACTGCGCAGGAACTGCAGGGTTTGACGCTATTCAAACAGAACTGCGCTACGTGTCATGCCGGGGAGTTATTCACTGATCAGAACTTTCGAAATAATGGACTGGGAGTTAACCCAAACGTCGTACCAGAAGATCTAGGTCGGTATCAGGTGACGCTCAACGAAGCGGATAAGCGCAAATTTCGCGTACCAAGCCTGCGTAACGTAGCTCGTACGCAACCCTACATGCACGACGGCCGCTTTTCGACCCTGGAACAGGTAATAAAACACTATGCCACTGGGGTGGTCGATAATCCATCCCTCGATCCCCTGCTGAAAAAGAATGGGCAAGTAGGTATTCCCCTATCTACTCAGGATCAGGAAGCGATCATCGCATTTTTATACACGTTGACTGACTTTTCTTATGTCAATGATCCGCGTTTTGGGCCTATCCGCTAAGTAGTAAACTAAGGCTCGTGTCATAAATTATCTGGGGAGATAATCCGGTGGTGGAAAATTGCTGACTACTGCGGCTGCCCCACTTAATTCATAATGGCTTGCTATGATGAGGGCTTTTTTTTACGCCACATCATAGCAAGCCATTATGAATTGTAACGGTGCTAGACCTCTTAATCTGACCAGCTTAAAAGGTTTGGCACCTATTATTCCTTCAGGACTTTTTGACTTAGCGTACCATTGGGCGTTTGTATCTGCAGCAGGTACAAACCTTTAGGCAAACTGCCTACGTCCAGCGTCATAGCCTGTTGCTGTCCCTGTAGAGTCGACTCCATTGCGGTAGCACCTGTTAGTGATCGGAGCGTTAATCGCTCTATTGTCCGGGAAGCAGGAAGCTCAATGGTCAATACGGAATTGACCGGGTTTGGGTATACGGTAAGAACGTCAGTTTCTGATAGGGTTCCTTCGATACCAGCTACGGCCCGTATTGTAAAGGTTTGGTCAACCGGTGGGGCGGCATCAAACTGTTCATTCCCAGTTTGATAGGCTCGTACTGTTACTTTACCGGTACCCGTAAATTTCAGTGTTGATCCGTTGAGTGTGGCCGGCCCGCTTTTGACCTGAAAACTAACGGGCAGCTTCGCCGATGATGTCGCTTTCAGCGTTAAATCCCCCTGATTGACGTACCGATCGGCAATGGGGTTGAACGTTATTGTCTGGGCCGCTTTTGCCGGTAGAGTGCGCGCGGCCTGCGTGTACCAGACGGGCCACTTGGCACCCGTATACAGCACGACGGGCTTGCCCGAGATCGACAGTTTATTAGCACCCAATGCCAACGCTTCTACGCTCTCGCTGCCACTATCTTCGTGATTAAATACTAGTTTGTCATCCAGGCGTGAGTAACTAGGAAAGCCCAGCGTATTGTTCTGGTAAATTTTAACGGCCTTACCAACGCTTAAGTCGGCAGCCACGATGTAGTAAGTACTATCAGTCTCATTAACGTAGTCAAAGGCAATGATATCGGGCGAGTTTTTTGAGAAAGAAGGATTGCCAATGCTTTCTCCCGAACCCAGATTAGGGAATAAGCGGTCAATGTGGCCATCGGCAAAATCATTTGCTTTTTTATCCCATACGTTGATAAAACTGACATCCCAATACCCAGTGTCTTTGCCCGTAGCGTTGTAAGCATCATAAATGATGTTTTCGCCCGAGAAGTCCCATTCAAACGAGTCAGCATACTGAACATCCCCCGTTTCAATACCCTCCGAGTAGGTAGGATTATGGAGTTTAAATTCCGTCCACTTCTTTTTAGCGAAACTATACACATAAATGGCTCCGTCATGATCAGCGGTGACGGCCGCCAGCTTTGTGCCATCTTTAGAGATGGCTACGTTATCCCAAATCGTTTCATCAGACACAATAAACTCGGATGGCGTACCGGTTAGATTCACCGACCGAATTCGCTTATCGGACGATACGTAGTAGGCCACCTGTCCGTCGTCGGTCAGGCTTGGGCGATGTGTTAGTGACGTGGTAGTTTTCTGCTCAAACTTGGCCGGTGTTACGGCCATATTGGTCGAGAAAAGATGAGATTCCTCAAGGTCGGTCAGCAGAATCAGATCCTGTCCCGAGGCTACTGGTAAGTCGGGTTGTTTACCGGGTGTTGTCGGTATATCCTCCGTTATACCCACTGCATCGAAGGCATTTTTGGCTGCGGTTACTTCAGCACTAGTAGGACCGTACAGATCACCGGCAGATTTGATAACGGCCAGGCGTAAATCCAGAAACTGAGACGTTCGGACCAGATAGGTTGTCAGTGCGCGGTAGTACACCTGCTCTGCTTTGTTTTTACCAATTGCGGTGGCAAATTTATAGAAGGCAAAATTTGGGATACCACTGTTCCTGTGAACGCCCCCGTTGTCTGCTTTCGAAGTGTCGTACTGAGCCATCGTAGCGGGCTGATACCCATTTGGGTCTTTGGCTTTTCCGCCCTGATTGGGGTTCGACAAATCCCGAAGGGCACCCGAGGGTAATACCTTTGTTGTAGCTACCTTTTCACCAATCGTCCAGTTAGAACGGTCAATCATCACGCCGAAAATATCGGCAAATGACTCGTTGAGGGCCCCTGACTGGCCCTGGTATTCGAGCCCGGCAGTTTTATCAATAACGCCATGGGTCATTTCGTGGCCGGCCACATCCAGCCCGCCCGCCAGCGGCTTCAGCAACTTACCATTGCCATAGCCCATAATCACTCCGTTCCAGAAGGCATTGTCCAGCCCTTTTCCCTTATCATCGGTGATGTTGATCACCGAAACCATTGTACCGCCCGCACCATCCAGTCCATTCCGGTTGAAGGTATTTTTGTAGTACTCATACGCCAGGCTGGCATTGTAATGTGCCGATATAGCTGTCGCATTCCAGTCGGTGTTAGTACTGGATACAATTTGGTTGCGTTTGATGGGCTGGGCATCTTCCTTGTCGTTTTTAGCGTCCATCGTCATAATAGCTCCAACCGGCTTGTCGGGCATGACGGACTTGGTAGCGTTGAACATGGACCGCGAAACGTCAATCATGTAATAGTTCTTACCTTGCTGATACGTCTGGATGGAGCGCATGTCGCCATTTAAATCTTTTCCCGATGCTTTGACCGCCCCGTTGATCGTACAGGTGTTGTCATACTTATTAAGAACATCGCCGGTTTGGGCATCAATCACATATTCCCATCGTTCAATCATGTTTGGCCGGATAGTGACCTTGTAAGCCAGCTTTGCTACGTCATCCGGTGCTGTGAACACGCACAATTCGCCAACCGATTGTTTCAGGCGGAATACGTTGTCGCCAAAGGACCGGACTGTCGATGTCTTTCGGATGTCCTTTAGCGCGAATGCAGACGCATCGGCCAGGGAGAGTTTTGGGGAAGTCGAAAGTTCTTTGGCTATGCGTTTGTACCGGCCGTTAAGTAGTGTTACCTCGCCATCGGTCAGGTGAGCGACCATCTCGGAACCCAGCACCGGTATGCCCCGGTGGGTTTGTGTCAGCCGAACATGGGTCTGCCCCAGGTCGTCATATTCGGTTCGGGCAACGGTGAAGCTAGCTTCCGGGTTAGTTAGTTTCAGCAAGCCACGCACCTGCCCCATAAATTGATACGTTGCTGAGACTGCCGTTGTGGCTGAAAGCCGGGCTCCCTTATTGGTAGTCGGATTCAGGCCGCTTTGTTTGACAATTTTTCGCTCGATAAAAACGGGCAAATCCGTCTTTGAATCTGTCACAACGCGCAGGGGCAGAGTTTCTAAGGTCAACGCTGACTTCCTGGCCAGTGCCTGTCGACCCCTTTTTGTGGTAGGCATCTGCTTTACATCAGCCCCCAGTCGCTCGGCCAGGCCGGGTATGGCTGGCGTGTTCTTAAGCTTACGACCGAAGCCCATATTCGGTTGTTGGGCCAGCGCAGTTATAGTTGTTAAAAGGCTTAAAAAGAGGAGAGAAGATTTCATGTGGATAGTGGTTTGTTCCTAGTTGTTGTTTTACTGCCGGTGTTAAAGCTGGTCAGTAGTAGCCCTGGCGTTAGTTCAGGCGGGACGTAGTGGGAATCAGGACCATAAATGAATCGTAAATTTTAGGATACATAGCCGGAACCGTCGTGCCCGCAGCGCCCCAGGTGACCTGGTAGGTCTGCTTACCTTTTTGCCATCCGACGAACTTGTACATATTGCCGGGGTTATTGAACCGGGTTGTTTTAATGCTGCCCGTTTTTTCTACCAGGTAGAACAGACGCTTTGTGGTGGCGGCAGTTTGTTTGCCGAGAGGGGTAAAGAGTGTATCGCGGCTGCGTTTGCCGAAAAGCTGCCTGTTGTCGAGGAGGTAGTACGTCGTTGAAAAACCGGTAAATCCCCCACCACTGCCTGCTATAATTTGACGGCCCTGATACGTAGCGGGGGTTATGCTCGCCGTCTTCTTAGCCATCGTTCTGGATATACTGCCAGTGGATTCGATAGTCTGTCCCTTGCTATTGAAAGTGAGTAAAACCAAGGAACAAGTCAGTACTGTTATGAGTCGTTGCATTGTCGATGTAGGTTTGTTGTCTTTTATTTGGCCAGTCCGGCATAAGGGCTACAGGAAGGACGTTGCCAGATTTCACAGCGGACAACTGCTCTTAAGTAAGATGCCGTAAAAGTGGAATAGGAATTGGCGGAGCTAAACAGGCTTGTGTATGAACAGCCCTTTTCATTGGATTAACTGTATAAAAATGAGCGTAGCCCGTGGTGGCGCAAATATCGTTTTTGACCTATCAGCAACTCAGAAAACCAAACTGAGATTGATGTTGTAAGCCTTTTTGCCAAGTCAGCAGAAGTGGCGTCGCCAGGCGTCATGGATCCAACCTTGAAATACCGCCCTTGCTCCGCTGGCGGTCTAACTCTGAAAGGAGAACAGTGTTTGGTGGGTAG
>JAQBNX010000795.1 GCA_028288385.1 Spirosoma sp. | reverse complement strand
CCGCAATGATCGCATTTATGATTTCCTCGTCATCGGTGGAAATCACTTTCAATGGCACATGAAGTTCATCGGTGAGTGAGTCGCGAGAGTTGAAGAGCACGTGGCTTGTCTGGCAACCGTTCACTATCTGATAGTCAGTCACAACGAACTTGTTGCCGGTGCTTCGCAGGCCACGGGTTACAAGAGTTACGCCGTTATTGAGGACTGCAAAGCGCTGCTGGCCCGCCTCCTCGCTGAGCGTTTTCCGGATTTCCGAGTTTACTGCGTTGTCACCCTGGAAATCTCGGACGTTATCGTAGAACAGCGGCTTGCGGATATTTCCAGCAGGATCGGTGATCAGGGAAAGATACTCTTTAGCAGGAAGTACTCCCAGATATGATTCCGTTATGCCCTTTATTTCCGGCAGGAGCACTTTATTGCTGAATGAAAACTCCACGGTGGCATTGTTTTTGCTTCTTTGATAACTCGCTTGGATCTCATCGGCACCCATAGGGGTAAAAGCAATTTTGCTGAAAAGACCAGTGTTGCTTAGCGACTCCTTGCGCTTCGCAATCTTGGCCAGCAGGTGGGCGTCTTCCTTCCAAGCGCCGGTGGTCACAAAGGAAAGCTCAACCGTTGGTTTCTGACGAGTAAATTTCACGCTGTGATTGTAGATCCACGACATAATGGACCTGAGATTATTTATTTCATCAGAGCAGGGCAGAGTCGGCTTGTCGGCGAAGAATTCGTCGACCCCGTCGAAGAACGTGCTTATCTGCTCACCGCTGAACCCACTCGTTGTTTTCGCTTGGACAAAAACAAACTTGACGTCCAAGAAGCTGTTCAGTGCGAGCAGATCGTCGGCCTCTTCAACGGTGGTCACGAGAACTCCGTTGACCACGATAGCTACGCCGTCGAGTCCGAGATCTCCCGTCCCTCCGACGTGCACATCGAGAGTGTCGAACTCTTCTTCGTAGACCTCGGAGACTACGCAGTAGTCGGCGAAGTACTCAAACAGTTTGTCCTCTGCCTCTTCCTGCAGCGATTGTTCGGTACGGAAAGAGTCCAGATACGCCCTGGTAACGCGGTCCATGATGCCCCCTAGTCGTGATTCTCACCAATCTTTGCGTACTGCAGGCCATTGGCACCAATTGGGGGAGATATTAACAACTGTCCCGTTTCTCTCCTTTGTCGTTCCACTGGACGATGGTCTAGCCAAAGGACCTGCCGGCCAGCGCATTCGAGTGTGTTGCCGCGGGCGCAGAAGCCTCCCTCTGATTGAGGAAGAGTTGCCCGTCGTCAAGGTCCCAGTCCCAGCCGAAAGGCCGCCTACCAGCGGTCCAACGGCCATCGTCGTCTTTTTCGCGCCGCCTTGGGACGTGCCCGGTCCCGCTTCGTAGCCGATTAAGGCTGGCACCGTGCCCATCATGCCGGCTAAAAGCGGGCCATCGGCGGTGGAGAGGGCGATCTCTCCACTCGCTGTCGCCGCGTACGTGGGGATAGGGGGTTGCTTTGGATTCCCTGACAAACTTCGCATAGTCTTCGAACCTCGATGGGCCCTCAATGAAGTTGGTCCATGAGCAAGCAGATCACCGCATCAACGTCCCTGGCCCTGCGGATGCCGGGCTTAGCGACAATGCAGCCGGGTCGTTCCGGGCCTTGTGCGCGCTCGCCACCGGGCTGGTTGCGCCCGGATTCGGTGTGCTTCAGGTCGCCCGCATCCTTGTTCCGGCAACGGCCCTATCGAAAAGCTTTCGCTTCCTGCGGCCTCCTAGCGCCTACTAGGCTTCCCGCATGGGGAACAGGGAGATCAGCCGGCGAAAGCGTGCCGTCTGGACTGCGTTCGTGGGATTCTTGGTGGTGTCGGCCTACGCTGTCGCCGGCACAATTCAGACCCTGGTGTGGAATCCCCTGGCTGCCGTACCCGGCGCAACACTGAAGGAAATCCACGCTGGCCTCGACAAGGCAAACGAGTCGCTGAGCGCCCCCGTTGTAATTGTGGGGGCGCTCATCGGTGTTCGTCTGGCGGCTCTCGTCCTCATTTGTGCGGTGCAACAATCAGATCTTCCAGTACAGAAGGTTGTGGTTGTCGACCTCCTGCTTCTAGTGCTCGCGGCACCGTCACACTGGTGCGCCGCTTTCCCTGCCGGAATGGGTATAGCCGACGCATTCGCGACGCACGGGGGCGATCACGCGCCGTGGGGCATGGCGCTCTACGCCGTCAGCGCGATGGCGCTTGCGGCGCTGTCCGTCGTCGCGATGGTATCCATCCACCGTTTACGCAACTCCGGCAGCAGGCCGTCAGAATGAGGTCGCCAATCGGCCCGCCCCAGCCTCACCCCGCCGTCGCGTTCCCCAGCACCACGTCCACGCTCGCTTCCTTGCCGTCCCGCTGGTAGGTGACTTTGACCGTGGTTCCGGCCGCGTGTTCGTGGGCGGCGGCTATGAGTTCCGAGGCGTCGGTGATGCTCCGCCCGGCCAGGCCGGTCACGACGTCGCCGGCCTTGAGGCCCGCCGAGGCCGCGCCCGATCCTGCAGTCACCGCGGAGATCTTTGCCCCTGCGGTGAATTCCGATGACGTTCCCGACGCCATGTCCTGGACGGAAATCCCAAGCTGCCCGTGCGTTGCGGACCCCTTGGCGATGATTTCCTGCGCCACCCGGGAAGCCTCGTTGATGGGTAT
>JAQBNX010000166.1 GCA_028288385.1 Spirosoma sp. | reverse complement strand
CCAATGTGATTAATTTGCTCCATTGTCATGCTTTCCTGGCAGGTTTACGGTGTGCGGTCGAGATTACATAATTATTGGCTTAGTAGCCTAATGCTTTGTCACTTTGGCTGTTATTTAATTGTATAATAGCTTTGTATTGTGCTGGCAATTAGGTAGAACTATTTGTAAGTTTTATTATTTTGTTACTAAACAACAATATTTTTTAACAAAATATTTACTTATTTATTAAGTGGTAGATATTGAAATATAATGTAGTTTGTTTACTACCTTGTCTTTCTCCCCTATATTATTCGTTTTCATAAAGGCTGTGTAGTTAATGCAGCTTTTGTTAACGAGCCCCGGGCAAGGTAAAACCGAACGAAAAAATGGAGGCTCGAATCGGCGAGTAATGGCTGCCGGTTATCCGACGTCAGAAAATGACTGTGATTGAAAAGCTCCAGGCATATAACCAGTCAGCGCCCTCATCCCCAGTTCAGAAAACCGCTCCGGCTGGTTAAGGTGTGGTTTGATCGGCGGCAACTCGAGCGTATAATCACCCTGGACAACTTCCCGCAGCAGCTCACAAGCCTAGAGAGTGCGCTAAGTATCAAGCAATTAACCACTTAATATATCGACCATTTTGCTTCCCAAGTAGATTGATAATTTGCTCATAGCATCCCCTTTGCCGGTAAAGCCTTTGCGGAGGCAGGCAATTAGTCGAACAGTTGATACCAATCAGCTTTTATCTATCGAAACCATGCCTCCTATTTCAACTAAGATCATCGTCGATTTTCTCCAGGATATTGACTTTGATATGTTTAATCAGCGCATCCACAATCTTAAAATAACGCCTCAGCCTAACTCGATTCTATTCGGGTTTACTACAAACATGCCCACCGTTCCAGTCATAGAAATATTTAGATTGGCAAAAACAGCCGATGGAACGATTGTTTTCCCATCTCAGAACCTGGTCACGGTTAAGTTCGATTTCATCAGTGCCGCGGTAGGCAACTATTTCACGGACCACCAGGGACGCATAGACGGCCTTAACCAGGATACGGATTTTAGCTTTCGAATTACGGCCGGCAATGGTACCTGGCCAGCGGCCATTGCCATCGGAAGTTTCAAAACCGGAAAGCGAAAGGCGGCTTTTGTGATTCGGGATATTCTGGTCTTTAACGATGGTGATCCTGGAGGGTCTAGGGAAATGGGTTTTGCATACGGAATTTATAACGAAGAAGAAGACCTGATCTGCAGTTGGCAGGACAGTTACTATCAAAATACTGATCTTTCGAGCGGTCAGCTAATCAACCTGCCCTTTGGGACAGCACCAACATTCATCGATCCCTTTGCTCCCGACTGGATGGCAGTGTATGTGGAAGGATTTGAGAGGGACAGTTTTGGTGCTTTATTTGGCCCGTTTGGTACACCCCCGGATAAATTACCTGAAAACACTTCTCATTATGAGGACGACGATGGAGTAAAGGCGAATGCATTTCAGCACCTTCAACTGCCCGATGACCCCGGTAATCACCGGGTCGGCTTTTCGCTCGACAGCGGTCCGTGGGGCATTCATTATATAACCACCGGTTGGGTAGATGTTGACGTTACGCCCGCTGCTACGTTACCCATTATTCCCAAGTCTGCCACCATGAAGTCAGCCAAAACTAAGAAAGTAAAGTGGCCGCTAACTATCGGGGCTACTCTGCACTCTATCGGCCAACAGGTGGGTATCGAGCACCCCGGTGGAGGGCGTTCCGTAATGGCACTGGGGCCCAACGGCTTGCTGGCGCTCCGGCTTCCGGCCCGGAGACGCCAAGGAAATTACGACTGGAAAATGATTGAAGCAGGCGGAGTAGAATCGGCGGCCCTGGTCGCTATCCAGGAAGGAATCTTGCTGTTTGCCCTATCGGGTGATAAGGTCAGACAACGCAACGGGTCGTGTCGGTGGGAGAAAACCAGGCTGATATGGAATGGCGCGAGCTGAGTCAGGGCTTCAAACCGCTTTTGTCGGCCGTCCCGATTAAGGGGGGTGCTGTCACAATCACCGTTTTGGGACAGGACGGCAACCTACCTGTACGGCATGCTGATGCAGCCCGGCCAGACGGATGGCAAATGGATAAACCTGGGCGGAGACTTTGCTGGCTCGGTCGTGGTGCTTCTCGAAAAACGCAGCCTGGCTATTTTCGGCCTTACACCCCAAGGGAAGGTGTTGACTGCAGAGTGGGATCCTCAGGAACAGGAAGAGGTACGCTGGCAAACCATCGACGGAAAGCCGTTTAGCTTTCTCTACGCTGGGAAAGATAACGGCACCACCCATCTCATCGGCCTAACGGCTGATCCTCAGATTTTGGCGCTAAGCCGCCAGCATGAGCCGTGGTCCGATCGATGGACTTCTCTGGGAACTCTTGATGATGTCCATATAGAAAATACCGACACGACTACCGAGATGGTGTAGTCAGTTGCACAGGAGAATCCTACTTTGACATTTGCGTAAACTTAAACTATCTCCAACCAACTTGATGCAACCGCATAAGTTGTGAAGTTTAGTTTTTGGATTACTTTTTTGCCGCTCGTTTAACGGCGATTTAGAATTGCCATAGATTTGTAGTCATGTTGGTTAATGCAATTGCAGGGATACCATACCAGTCATTCAACGATAAAAACAGATGAGACTAAAATTATTGGCTTATTTTATCCTGATTAGCGCAGTTTTGGCTGGCTGTTCCAAATCCAAATCCGATCCTAAACCTCCTGATTATTCAGGCAAGTATAACGTGACCATTTCATCGAGTCACTCCATTGATAACGGGCCCTTCACCCAACCACAGGTTGAGTCGGGCCAGGTAGTGGTCAGTGAAGGTAGTAAACCGAACACGCTGATTTTTACCAATGACCAGGGCGACTTTGAAGTGACCTTTGTGGGCGATTCCTTTAGCATACCGACCCAAACCGATGCCAGTAACGATTACACGATTACCACAGTGGCTTCGGGCAAATTCACGGCTACCGGTTTTGAATTCACTGAAACAGAAACGGAAACGACCAAGGTGTCCAAGTCGGTCTACAAGCGTGAAACGATTGGTACTAAGTTATAGGCTGCTTTCTTTTCACGTAGTATGTCGTTGAGGATTGCCATAGTTTTGCGGTTATGGATGAAATGAATGCGCTGCTCGACTTTATCAAAAAGGCACCCGTGCCAACGTACCCTTTGCCCATCAATAAATTTGCCACCGTTACAGGTCCGGGCTTCGTCGAATCCGATACGCAAATGGCATTGTGTAGTTAGCATGTCTTACCTGATACCAATCAGCAGATAATGACTAATTGGGAATGAAGCTGCTGCAAGCATACCAAGTAGCCGGTCCTTTACAGGCCCAACTAAGGGGCCAGCTATACCAGTTAGCAATCCCTGTCGAGCGGTTATATGAAAGTGAATATGTGGGCCGGCTGATTAAGAAAGCATTTGGGAACACTGAGTGAGCAACTTAGGCAAAGCAGCAGCATGATCAGATTTAATAAAGCTCATTTCCCTACTTCGGGCGTAATCATTCTGTCATTATTTACATAATTAACAGAAGAGAACTTTGGCGTAGTGTGAATTGAAGCAAGTATGGATTAATGGACTTTGCGTTAAAAACTTTACAACTCAAGAGCCCTAACTGTACTTTGGTTAGTCAAAGCCAATTCTGCTAATTATTAATTTCACGTACCTGCCCAATCTTTACCCCCTATATCTCAGGTATTCATATAGGGTACTTTTAGAAATTTTTAGCTTCTTGGCAATCTGCTTAACCGAAAACGTACCTTCATTGTATAAGATCTCGGCTGCGCGAGCTGTGTGTTGAGCAGTTTCCGAAATACCTTCCGGTCGACCTAACTGCTGGCCACGTCGCCGAGCGCTGATCAGACCGGCCACAGTACGTTCCCAGATCTGCTCCCGCTCGAACTCTGCAAGACTAGCGAAGATGCGAAACACTAAATGACCCTGAGCGGTGGTGGTGTCGATGGGATCGTTGAGGCTAATTATGCCGATACCTTTCTGGTCGAGTTCTGAGACCAGTTGCACCAGGTGAGCCAGTGATCGGCCAAGCCGGTCAAGTTTCCAGATAACAATGGCATCACCTTCCCGGGCGTGCTCCAGCATATTTAAGAGTGCAGGCCGGTCAGC
>JAQBNX010000762.1 GCA_028288385.1 Spirosoma sp. | reverse complement strand
AAGGTTTGGGCCTGGGTTTTCAGGCCTGTTAAGCAAGTCATACTCAGTAAAGCAAGACCAGTAATACATTTGACCGTTGATTTCATAGCACTCTAGGGGTTAAATAGCGTGGCAAACAACCGCATTAACCCATATGGGGCAAGTAAAACAGGCTGAGAGGTGGAAAAGATCTATAAATGGTGGGTAGGTGCTTCCAGTTTGAAAGGGGTAGGGTCCACCAGTAGACAAAAAGCCATAATTCGGCTTTCTAACTTACTCTTGAATAGGGTGATATAGGTCGCTAACTGCAAAGAAGAGAGGAATAGAGACCACGTACCCCCTGTAACAGTGGATTACCCTAAACGCATCGATTGTTTAAATCTTTCAGATACGTGAAGGGATGTGAAAAAGGAAAATCAGGAAGAGGAAAAAATAGGTTGCCATCCCCCATGACTGGCAAAACGGCCTGAAAAGAATTGTCCAAAGGCTTAAAAGGAGCGGTTATGGACAATCAATTAAAAGAGGGATTTACTGAACGGTTTTTGTGACTGACCCAGCCTAAAAAGTCTCTCTTCTCTTTACACTGCTCCGGCCGGTACGACGGTGCGGGCCCGGCCGAATTTGTCCACTTTTAGCTGACGACGTATAGCAAAACCATAACGGTCAGAGGACCTACTTTCTGACCCTATTATTAGGCCTTATTTGAGTATTCGTACCGCTAACAAGCTATGGTTCAAAAAGGCATGAATTGTTGAACCTTGCCTTTTGAAAGCCGTTTCGTACAAAATCAGTCACTTGACAGATTTTGTACGAAACGGCAGATGAACCCTATTTTCTGCCAAACGTGAGCCTGACAACAGGTATTAGTCCCTACCGTATATAGGAGTTCGCTCAAACATAGCTCCTCTTTTCAGGTTAATTCTTTGCCTACTACATCTTTTTAGTGGGTTTACTCAACAAAACCGACCACTCCTTATGATGAATCAAACGCAAAATGCCTCCGCATCAATGCCCATGATGACGGCCCTGTTCACTAGTCGCGAGTCGGCCGAGACCGCTTACAACGCCTTGTTATCGCATGGCTTCTTGAAAGATGAGCTGAACATCGTCATGACCGATGAAACCCGTAAACAGCATTTTGACGCTAGAGACGCAGATGATTCTGCCCTAACGGATAAAGCGATGGAGGGGGCTGGTAAAGGCTCTGCCATTGGGGGTACGCTGGGCGCGGTAGCGGGAGCTATAGCCGCCATTGGCACGACACTGGCTTTGCCAGGCTTGGGCCTATTGATAGCCGGCCCGCTGGCGGCCGGCTTAGCCGGTGCTGGAGCGGGTGGCTTAGCAGGTGGCTTGATCGGGGCTTTAGTGAATTCGGGGATTCCTGAAGAGACGGCAAAGTCCTATGAATCGGGTCTTAAGAATGGTGGTATTGTCCTGGGGGTGCAACCTCGTAGTGAAGCGGATCAGGTTTATTTAGCCCAGCAGGGGTTCCATTGAGTGCGCTTAAGTTTGTCCACGGTTCAGCCTAACGTCTCTCAATAGAAGCGATAGGTGTTTATAAGATTTCTTCCAGAAAAGCCAAAGCATCGCTAAATAGTGGTGCTTTGGCTTTTCTACGTTTGTTCCCTAACTATAACACTTTTGGCTACGGTCCGCCGCGTGGTTGCAAAAGTCGGCCAGGGGTTGAGTTCGTAGAGCCGCTAATTAAGATAGGGGTGGGCAACCTGCCCTCATACGCCTGTGTACACGCACCGATGGCTATATTGATTGTGAAAGAAAGTAGCTTGAATTAGAGCGATAAGCCGTATCTTTATATAATGAGCGACTATTTTGTGATACCGGATACATCAGATAATCAATACTGGAAATTGAAAATAACAAACAACGGGGAACGAAGCACCACGTTTGTGCCAAGAGATAAGGAACTGCATCAAAACCTGAAAGTCAAAGCCTGGAAAATCATTCAATCCAAGCAGACCAGAAAACCAAGACTAAAGGCGTAGCTTTTTCCCAAGAAACAAGACCAAATGAGCCGGAGCTGATCGTATCAAGTCCGGCTTATTTGTGGCCAGCCGGGTATAACAGCTACTTTACAGACAATAAATGAGAAAAGTACACTACTCAGACCCTACTATGAGGGTCTGAGTAGTGTACTTTATCGAGGGTTGTTTTAAAATACCAATTATGTAATGAAACTATATTAAGTACTTTATGTGATAGGCAGCAGCGTGCTACTACGGAATAATTCAATCGTGTAGTAGGAAGCACGTCTGTCCGCACGGGCGGCCCCGTTATTAACTCAGGTAATTTCTGACAATGAGACAGCGCGGCTGCCGCATTGATTGGTGACCGGGCCGCGCCACGGTGGCCGCCGGAGCGGAGGACAATCGCACCGGCGGCCACCGTGGCGCGACCCGGTTGAGAACGCTTCGTAAAGGTTTAGCCCAGCCTTTGGGTCGTTAGCCTGCGTCTCCCAAAACGGGCGTTTTGAAAGACATGATACGATTAAAAAATCGACGGCCACCGTGGCGCGGCCCGTCAACTCATCTTCTAGACTGTTCGTCAAACTTTGACAACCGCCACCGGTTCACAGGAAATGACTTAGTAAGAGTCCCTTTACCAATGCCCTCAGATGATTACCAACCCAATCCGCAATCGGTCTCATTTCCCCCTATCTACCAGACCGCTTTTGCCCTCATGGATCAGGGCTTCTCGCTCCTGGAGAAAGTGGATACCCGTCCCCAGCAGCCCACTGATTTTCGCTATCTGCTGGTCAATCCCGCCTTCGGGAAACACACCGGACGACATGACGTAATCGGTAAAACCATTCGACAACTGGTACCTGGGGCCGAAGAGAGCACGATGGCTATCTATGATCAGGTGGCCCTAACGGGGCAGTCGACCCAATTTGAGGCCTATGTGGCTTCAGTAGACCGCTGGATAGAGGTCAATGTCTTCCGCATCAGCTCCCAGCCCGCTTAACTCGTGGTTTTATTCGCTACCATCACCGAGCGCAAGCGGCGCGAAGCAAACCTGGCCGTCCTCGCCCAAATCGCCGAAGACTTCGCCAGCCTCGCTTCCGAAGCCCAGATTATGCAGGCCATCGGCCAGCGGCTGGCCCGCCAGCTGCGGCTCGATGGCATCTCCTTCGCCGAGGTGGACGAACCGGGCGAATCCATCCAGGTAAAATACAACTGGAACGCGGCGGACGTGCCGCAAATCGTGGGCACCTTCCGCTTCGCCGACTACATGACCCAGGAGTTCTCCGACACGATGCGCGCCGGAAAAGCATGGGTCGTCAACGACACCCAGCACGACGAGCGCACCGATGCTCAGGCCACCGCCGCCATCGGCGTCGGCGCCATCATCAATGTTCCGTATTTCCGCCAGGGCGAATGGAAAGGCTGCTTCACGGCCATGAGCCGCGCTCAGCGCCAGTGGACGGACGACGAAGTGGCTTTGGTCAGGGACGTCTCCAACCGCACCTTCCTGCGCCTCGAGCGCGCCGCCGCCGAGGAAGCCTTGCGCCAGGAAGCCCAGCGCAAAGACGAGTTCATGGCCATGCTGGGCCACGAGTTGCGCAACCCCCTGGCGATCCTGTCGAATACGCTGTTGTATCTGGAGCTGACCCAGGGCCAGGATGAGACGATGAACTACTCCAAGGGCATTCACCAGATGAACCGACAGGTGCAACACCTGGGGCGTATGGTCGATGATCTGTTGGATGTGAGCCGGATTCGGCGGGGGAAGATCAGGATTCAGCGGCAACAAACCGATCTGAGCGAGTTGGTGACCCACACCGTCGATGCGGCCCGATCCCTGTTTCAGCAACAAGAGCGCTCGCTCGCCTTGCAGCTTCCCCCCAGTCCTCTTCTGGTGAACGGGGATGCCCCCCGGCTGTCGCAAATGCTGATGAACCTGTTGACCATCGGGGCCAAGTTTACCCATGAAGGGGGGCATGTGTGGGTGAGTCTGGAGCCGCAGGGCCATCAGGCGGTTTTGCGGGTCAAGGATGACGGTATGGGCATACCGGCCGAGGAGTTGAGCGCTATTTTTGAGCCGTTCGTGCAGGGGAATACCTCGCTGGACCGCCCCCATGGCGGATTGGGATTGGGCTTAGCCGTTGTCAAACAGATCATCGAGGGGCATGAGGGCCAGATTCAGGCCTGTAGCGCTGGACCAGGTCAGGGCAGTGAGTTGGTGGTCAAACTATCGCTGTTACTGGAAACGCCGGGTGTCGAGCGGGAAGCGCCCTCCGTGGCGCTCCAACCACCGGCCACCACCGAAGCGGTGCAGGTCCTGTTAGTGGATGACATTCAGGAGCTGGCCGAGATGACGGGTAATCTCCTGGGCTGACAAGGGTATCAAGTACACATCCGGTATAGCGGCCGGGAGGGGATTCTGGCCGCCGAAGCGCTGCGACCCGATGTGATGCTCCTTGATATTGGTATGCCGCAGCTGGATGGGTACGCGGTGTGTCGGCAGATTCGAAGCCAGGCCTGGGGTCAATCGTTGCCCCTTATTGCTTTGACCGGCTTCGGCCAGGAAGCCGATAAGCAGCGGAGCTGGGCGGCGGGCTTCGACGGGCACCTGTTGAAACCCGTCGATTATACGGCTTTATCCGAGCTATTGACCAAGACCATCGCCACCAAGAAAGGAAACTAAAATCCATCCATTTGACCCCTCCTTCCCAAGAGCATGACCCAGTATCACATTATGGTGGTTGACGATGAGAAAGACCTGGTCGCCATCAGTGCCAGGCTATTAAAGCACCATGGCTATCAAGTGAGTGGCTACTATGATGGCCCCACCGCGTTAGTGGCTATCAAGCATGAACGTCCCGATGCCATTCTGCTGGACATTGGCATGTCGCCCATGGCCGGGTATGAAGTATGTCGGCGTTTGCGGGCTGCGCCCTGGGGCCAGACCATCGCCGTCATTGCGCTGACGGGTTATGGAAACAAGGAGGATATCGATCGGGCTTATGCGGTGGGCTTTGATGCGCATGTGGTGAAACCGGCCGCCCTTGAACAACTGGTGAAAATGCTGCCCGAGTGGATCAATAGCCGGCGTACCACATAAACCGACTCGGTATGTCCATCTCAGTTAATGCTCTATTCGTGCGAAGGATGCTTCATGTTTGTTCACCTATAAACGTCCGTTTACTGGTGTACAAAACTTGCTATTTTCCTTGTATGAATCAAAACAAACAAGGCCATCCGAATGAATAAGCCAGATCATCTAGTGCAGATGTTGGGCATCGAGTACCCTATCATTCAAGGGCCAATGCTAGGCGTAACGTCCCCAGATATGGTTGCCGCCATTGCTAATGCAGGTGGCTTAGGATCGCTGCCAGTGGGCGGGCTATCACCCCATAAAACCGCTTCACTCATCCGAGAGACGAAAAGCAAAACAGCCCAGCCCTTCGCCGTGAATTTGTTTGCCCATGAACTCACGGAAGTTGATAGCGACAGCTTCGAGAAAATGCAGGATTTTCTCGAAAGGATACAGGCACAGCATCGGATACCCTTTGAACGGAAGAAAATCACGGACCTGAAATTTTATCATCATACCGACCAAATTGACGTTCTTCTCGCTGAGCATATTCCCGTAGTCAGTTTCACATTTGGCGTGATTCAACCCGCAGCCATCGAACAACTGAAGCGAAACGGGTCTGTGCTGATCGGCACGGCCACATCTGTCAAGGAAGCCCGGTTGCTAGAGGAGGCTGGTATCGATATGATCGTTGCCCAAGGGTATGAGGCCGGAGGACATCGAGGTACATTCCTGGACGATGAAGGATTGCCACAAGTGGGCCTTATGTCGCTGCTGTTGCTAGTCGTTGATGCGGTGTCCATACCTGTCCTAGCAGCGGGCGGAATTGCTGATGAGCGGGCGGTCAGGGCTGCTTTCGTGCTTGGGGCCTGGGGCGTTCAGATTGGAAGCCTATTCATAGCATGCCATGAAAGTTTGGCCAGTGAAGGGTACAAAGAGGCTGTTTTAGCTTCGCAGGAGACATCCACCGCTTTAACCCAGGCGTTTTCTGGTCGATGGGCGAGAGGTATCAAAAATAGCTTCATGAGGCAAATTGAAGAATCTGGGCTCAAGATACCTTACTATACGTTTCAAAACAGCCTGACTGCTCCCCTGAGAGCTTACGGCCAACAGAACAATGTCACCGATCTAGTTTCCATGTGGGCTGGTCAATCAGCCAGCTATGCCCAAAGGGGAAGCGCGACGGAAATTTTCAAGAAGTTGGTTGAGAAGCTTCAACACCATGGGCAACTGGATTTCTAAAGCATGCCTTTTCCATCTATGAAAACCGCCAGTTTTACAAACGTATGATGTTGGTCCTACGTTTGTAGGACCAAATTTGGTGTAGTCGTATAGCTTGACCTGCTCAGCAAGCTACGACTAGCAATGACGCATCCATTAAGCTAGTGTTCACCTCTTGACTAGCAATGGGTAA
>JAQBNX010000148.1 GCA_028288385.1 Spirosoma sp. | reverse complement strand
ATCGGGCATGTGGGCGGCAAAGGACGTATCCAGAATGGCTACGTCTATACCCTGGCTGTTGAAGATGTCGAGCACCGTGGAAACCAGTATGCCGGTTTGCCAGGCAATGGCCGAGCCGGGTTCCATTAAGACGTCTACATTGTATTTCTGGCGGAAGGCTTTGAGCAATCCGATTAAATGTTCGGTGTCATACCCTTCGCGGGTCATCAGATGGCCACCACCAAGATTGACCCACCTGGCCTGATGCAGTAAATCGCCAAACCGGCTTTCAAGGGCGTCGAGGGTGCGTTCGAGCGTGAATGAGTCGTTCTCGCAGAGCGTGTGAAAATGGATACCTTCCAGCCCATCAGGTAACTGGTCGGGCAGTTGGTCGCGGGTGGCTCCCAAACGCGAACCAGGCACGCAGGGATTATACATGTCTGTGGCTACTTCGGAATACTGCGGATTGACCCTAATGCCGCAACTGACCATTGGTATGCCGGACGATTGTTGTTGGTGGTTATACTGCGCGACACGATCCTTAAACCGCTCCCACTGGCTCCACGAGTTGAACGTAATATGGCTGCTGCGCTGGAGCACCTCGTCAAAATCATGATCCTGATACGCGGGTATATAAGTATGGGCCTTTATGCCCATGTATTCGTTAACGAGTTTGATTTCGTTGAGCGACGAGGCAGTGGCACCACTCAGATACTCGCGCACGATGGGAAACACGCTGTACATCGAGAATCCTTTCAGAGCCAGAATAATGGTGACACCAGCGGCTTGCTGAACGGAGTCAATGAGTGCAAGATTCTGGCGAAGCCTGTCCTCTTCCAGGATATAGCAGGGTGATGGTATGGTTGGTTTTGCGTTGCTGTGGAGATGCTGATGCAGAGGAGTATTCATACGGCAAAGGTACGAATACTAGCGGCCTTTGTCATGTAATGAACTCGGACTAAAGCGCACCACCAGGTTGTATTTTACATTTACTGGTCGTCCGGACTGGGTTCCTGGCTTCCAGTTGGGCATGGCACTGACAACGCGAATTGCTTCCTCATCACAGCCAAAACCAATGCCTTTTAACACGTTAACATCCGTAATATGCCCATCTTTACGAACGATGAAATTGACAAAGACTCTGCCTTCAATTCTGGATGCCCGCGCTGCCTCCGGATAGCGAACGTTTGCTGTCATGTACTCGCCAAGAGCTCGCATGCCACCCGTAAATTCTGGATGCTGTTCAACAACAGTAAATATTTCTTCCTCGTCCGGTGAATCGCTACGTTGCGCAAAGCAAGAACCCGCTGAAATAAGCCATAATAAACCGACATGGAACACGAGGGCATAAAGAATCGTAGGGCGGGGAATGGGTAAGAGTTGGCGCTTGGTAGACATAACTCAGGAGAATTAAGGATTAGATTCGCTAACGGACACTTAGTCGTATTGTAATCACCAGAGGCAAACACGCAATCTATTCCAGCCCAAACTCGTAGTGCAGCCTGAACGCCAGTAAGCGTATATTTTAGGGATGCAACCACCAGGCTGCTTCTATATTTGACTTATAAACTATCGTATCGTTTTAGGAGAAGAATGGCGTCGTTTTCGGTCCTAAAGTTTAAATTTTCCTGCTTTACAAAAGCTTTTAGCTCATCCTGCCGGTCGCTCAGTGCGTCAATAATGGATTTGCCGGAGAGTTTCAACTTGGTTAGTGTCTGATCTGATTTAAGCAGGTAGTACGAAAATGCATCCCTGAACGAATCGTACCGAACGTCGATGGAGTAAGGATTTTTATAATCAGCCTGCCTGAAGGTTTTAGTAATTCGTTTGAGCAACGCTGTTTTTCCTTCATAGAGAACCAAGAAATAGCTGCTTATAAGCGTTTGATCGCCCGTTTTGGCCAGCGGAAATCGCTTAAATAAATACGTCTGGCCATCGCTACTATTCAGTGTAAACTTCTTTACCTGACTAGCATCGATAAGGATTGAGTCGTTACCAGCCCACGTACGAAGCAGGACCAGTTGTTGCTGATAGGCATTAAATTTCAGCGGTACGTTCGTGTAATTCAGCCCGGCCACCATCTCAATCTGCCCTTTGGTCCAGTCAGTCAAAAAATAGGGTGTGCCACGCAGTCCTTCATAGCGGTGGTCAATTGTATTAATCATTCCATTTGGCCCCGAACCAACAATCTGATCAGTTGATTGGTAGGTCTCGTAGCCGTTACGTCGGTCGTTGGGGTTGATTTGGTGCCTGGCATTAACCTTAACCGAATCACGGTTTTGCGCTAGCAGGCCTGTAAACGACATAACCCCTAAACTAATCAGAAGAGTTAGTTTCATGATGATTGAGACTTCAGGTTTTTCTCTGGCTACATAACGAAAAATCCCGCCTTGTTCTGTTGCATAGGCGGGACTCCTGTTTGATCCTTATTGACTTTAAGCCGGGTACTCGTGCGGCAGTGGTATATCGATGCGTTCCTGTACGGGCAATCCCTGTTTGTTCATCTGTTCAATAAAGGGATCGGGGTCCAGTTCCTCACAGTTCCAGACGCCGGGTTTCATCCAGACGCCTGTTAGCATGAGCATGGCTCCAATCATGGCCGGAACGCCCGTTGTGTAGCTCACCGCCTGCCCCCGTACCTCACGGTACGTTTCGGCATGGTCGCAATTGTTCCAGATGAAGTAGGTTCGTTCGGCACCATCTTTGACTCCCTTAATCTGGCAGCCGATGCTGGTCTGGCCCGTGTAATTTTCGCCGAGTGAATCGGGAGCGGGCAAGACGGCTTTCAGAAATTCGAGTGGTACAATATCCATACCCTTGAAGTTTACCGTGTCAATGCGGGTCATGCCCACATTTTGCAGAACTTCCAAGTGAGTTAGGTAGGCCTGGCCGAAAGTCATCCAAAACCGCGCCCGTTTCAGCGTTGGAAAGTTCTTAACCAGCGATTCCAGCTCTTCGTGGTAGAGTACGTAAGATTCACGTGCACCAATCTCGGGGTACTCAATGGGTTTGTGCAAGCTCATGGCCGGAATCTCAATCCACTCCCCATTCTCCCAATAACGACCGGGCTGCGTGATCTCGCGGATGTTGATTTCAGGGTTGAAATTAGTGGCGAATGCCTTACCATGGTTACCGGCGTTACAGTCCACAATATCCAGGTAATCCATGCGGTCAAAATAGTGCTTACTGGCGTAGGCCGTAAACACCTGCGTAGCACCGGGATCGAAACCGCAGCCCAGCAACGCCATCAACCCAGCCTGTTCAAACCGTTGGCGGTAAGCCCATTGCCAGCTATATTCAAACTTGGCAACGTCTTTTGGTTCATAATTGGCCGTATCCATGTAGTGCACACCTGCTTCCAGACAGGCGTCCATAATTGGCAAATCCTGGTAGGGGAGTGCTACGTTAATGACCAGCATCGGCTGAAACGACCGGATCAGAGCAACCATCTCAGGCACTACGTCGGCATCGACCTGCGCGGTCTGAATTGTTACGCCATGCATAGCCTCAATCTCGGCTGCAATCCGGTCACATTTTGCTTTTGTGCGACTGGCCAGCATAATCGTCGTAAACACACTGTTGTTCATCGCACATTTGTGCGCCACAACGCTTCCAACTCCGCCTGCTCCAATAATGAGCACGTTTGCCATAGAGTTAATTTTAAGGGTTAATAAATGACTTGGCCGCAAAGATAGACAAACTCAGTAAGCCGCTATAACTATGAGAGCGCTACGCTCAGTATTTACCATAATGAATTAATACACCGATGAAAGCAGCAAAAACAAAGCAGTAGTATATTTGTTTTATAGACAAATAGGGGCCTTAAGTTGCCTTCATTTATGACACCTATTGATGAATTGCAGACTTTTTCTTGAAACCCGGTAAGGTAACTGATGACCTGAAATGGTGGATATTTTGATGTGTTTTAACAAGCACGTGTTTTTAACGTAATTAACATATATACTTATCTTGCCGACGTGTATATTTGTGTGTTCAGGTCAAAGAATCCTGGAAGTATATACCCCGTAGGTAACCATCGAAAAAATGATTCTGATTGGCCAACGCAGTTTTTTTGAACTGAACATCCTTGATTACGAATACGCAGCAGACAATATGTCAATGGCAGACCGTAATTTGTTATGGGTGGCGGTTCGGTCGGGTTGGCACCATCATCAATCTACATCGACGGCGGCTATTCTGCAAACCTACGAGGTTGAATTACTGCTCAATTGGCTTCGTAGCCTGCATACAACCGGTCGGCCGCAGGGTCGTTTACTATTTTCCGAACCCTGTTTAAGTTTTGAATGCATTTCGGCCGATGCCGATGATTTTCTGTTGCAAATCAAACTGGCGTATGAGGTGGCACCCGACTGGCACGACGATCCTTTTTCTCCATTCTGGTTGCCCGTGGTTGTGCCTAAGCGCAAGTTGGTGAATGCGATAGATCAGTTGGCAGACCAGTACCTCAAATTTCCGGTACGTCGTTAACGAATGATTTGGAACATCAACGGCATTAATCATATTTGTGTCCAGACTGTGAATTCAGTATAGTTGTTCCGAAAATTTGTGTCCTCTACCGGTTTCCTCTGAAATGCCCAATCAAAAAACACAAACGTCTAATAAGATGAAAGTTGTCAAGCGTAGAAATCGCCAGATGACCATGGAGCGTATTCTCCGCGCTATGGGCGATGTGATGGCCGAACGGGGTACCGAAAAAGCCGGTATCAACGCCGTTGCCGACCGCGCGGGTGTCAACAAAGTGCTTATCTATCGTTACTTCGGTGGCTGGAATGGATTGCTGGAAGCCTACGTGCAGCGTGGGTTTTTCCTGTCCATGTTCAATGATAAATTTCTGGAATCAGTACCCGAATCGCTACCAGCCGAGAATCGCAGCAAGGTATGGTCTGAGTACACCATTCAGTTTATGCGCGAATTCCGTGCCCGTCGCTCGTCGCAGGAACTGATACGCTGGGAGATGAGCCATGGCGAAACCGAACTCGCCCGGCGATTAGCCGAATTCCGCGACCAATCCTACAAGAGCCTGGTGGATAAATTGGCGCCTTACTCCGATTTCGACCCAATTGCCATTACCAGTCTTATGGTATCGGCGGTTACGTACATGGTGCTTACCAGTAGCCAGCGCGATAAGATAGCCGATATTGACCTCCGCTCTGATGCCGGTTGGGAACGTATCGAAACGGCTATTCGTCGAATTTATTCCAGTCTGAACATCGCCTTGGAGCGCGAGAACGCCAAGAAGTCAGAGGTATAACGGCAAAGGTGGCCCAGTAACCAGGTCACCTTTGCCATTGATTAGTTATTCATCAGTTCTTCAATTGCGTCGGCTTCAATTGGGATGTTAGCCATTAGATCCACATTGCCTGTTTCGGTGATCAGGACATTATTCTCCAGCCGGATACCCAGCTTTTCATCCCGTATATAAATACCTGGCTCCACGGTAAACACCATTCCGGGCTCCATTCTACGGTATTTGTTACCCACATCGTGAACGTCGAGCCCCAGAAAGTGCGACGTACCGTGCATAAAATATTTTTTGTACAGCGGCGTGTCGGGGTTCTGGTTCGCTACGTCCGTGCGGTCGAGCAACCTCAGGTTAATTAACTCAGATTCCATTACGCTGCCTACTTCACGGTGATATTCGTCCCAAAGATTGCCGGGCCGCAAGAGTTGTTTGGCCTCGTTCATTACGCGCAGCACCTCTTCATATACTGCCCGCTGTCGGGCAGTAAACCGCCCATTAACCGGCACCGAACGGGTCATGTCGGCGTTGTAATTGGCATATTCGGCGCCTATATCCAGTAAAATCACATCGCCGTCCTGACATTGGGCGCTGTTGTCGATGTAGTGCAGCACGCAGGCGTTGGCGCCGGATGCGATGATGGGGGTGTAAGCCGCTCCCCGCGAGCGATTTCGCAGGAATTCGTGCATCATCTCCGCTTCAATTTCATACTCCCACACCCCCGGCTTTATAAAGCCCAGCAGCCGCCGAAACATGGCGTCGGTTGTGTCAATGGCTGTTTGGAGCAAGGCTATTTCCTGGGGCTGTTTAATGGCCCGCAGGTGGTGCATGAGTGGAGCCAGCCGCTCGAGGTGATGCAGCGGATACTGCTGCCGGAAGCTGTCGATGTAGCGGGCATCCCGGGTTTGTACCGCTACGTCGGCGCGGGAGTGTTCATTGGTATTTAAATACACATGTTCGGCCTCAAACACCATTTGCCCAAATATCTGCTCATACTGACTCGTCCAGTACACTTGTTTTTGCGTAATGCCGGTTACCTGCTCTGCTTCGGCCTTAGTAAGCTTGTGGCCTTCCCAAATTTCAATGAGTTCACTGGTTTCACGCAGGAACAGCACCTCACGGAATTTAGGGTCGGGATGATCGGGAAATAGCACGAGCCTGGTTTCTTCCTGATCGACGCCGGTGAGATAGAACAGGTCGTTGTTTTGCCGGAAAACCATTGTGCCATCGGCATTGGTTGGCATGATGTCGTTGGCGTTCACCACAACCATCGATTTAGGCTTAAGCAGGGCTATCAGCCGCTGCCGGTTGCTGACAAAGAGTTGGTTGTCGATGGGTAAATAGCGCATAGGGCGGAGACGAAAGGAGACGTTTCTGATTAAGTTTGCAAAGAAAACCAAAAGCTGCAGGAGTTTTTTGGTGTTATTGAGTTTACTTTTTACGTGGGTGTTTGTTACCCTAACTCAGCCCAGCGATTGATTTTACTTAACCTATATGCCAATACGACTCTCGGTTCTATTTTATTTAACCATGCTGTCGGCCTTTGCCCAGCCCAGCCGTAGCAATCGGTTCGTTGGAACGGGTAGTGCAGCATTCTCACCTGACGTAACTCCTCCTAAATACTGGATTCTGCTGGACGGAAAAGACGCATCGGCTGTCCCGGCACTGTCGGCATCGGCAATAGCCCGCCGACAACTGCAAAATCTTTCAATCGACGATACCGACCGGCCCGTTACGTCGGCTTACCTGAATCGGCTGCGGCAGGTGGGTGTGCAACCCGTTTGCCAGTCGCGCTGGCTGAACGCCGTGTCGGCCCGGCTGTCGGCCGAGCAGTATGCGCAGGTATCGGCTCTGCCATTCGTTACGTCTATTCAGGCTATCGACCCGGCCATTATCATCACCTCGCTCAACCTGCCTGCCCAACCCCGTGAAGTTAACCCGATGCTGGCACCCGTGATGACCCAGATTCAGGC
>JAQBNX010000139.1 GCA_028288385.1 Spirosoma sp. | reverse complement strand
AGCTTATACAACTACCTCGACTATCATAAACAGCGGGTCGACTATTCTGGGCTTCGTGAAATTCCGTTCCGCAAAGCGCTTTTCACGACGTCGCAGCAGTTTTACAGGGATCAACAGGCTGTCTTTGTCAACCAGTTATGGCCACTTTTTGCCCAAAACGGGTTAGAGTTGAGCACCTATGCTGATCTGACTCCTGACGAGCAGTCTGAAGCAATTAATTATTTTGACCGGGCAATCTACCCAACACTAACACCGATGCTGTATGACTACACGCATACATTTCCGGTGTTGCTGGCAAAGGTCTTAATCTTTGGGGTAGTCACGCAGAATCCTGAAGGGGCCGACCTGCAAAGTCTTAAGTCGGAAGATGAAGACGACCGGCAGCGGCTTTCCTTTGTTCAGATTCCGGCTAACCTGCCCCGTTTCCTGTCATTTGAGCGGGAGCAGAACGGCGAGACGCAAATTGCTTTTTTGCCCATTGAAGAGATCATCCGTCAAAACATCAAGAAGTTATATCGAAACGTAGAGATTACGTCCGTGAATCTGTTTCGTATTACCCGCAACGGCGATTTTACGTTAGACGAAAACGACGATGACGAAGTAGATTTTATTGATGAAGTACGCCAGAAAATCAAAAACCGGCGACTGGGCCGGGTAACACGCGTAGAAGTCCAAACCGATGCCAATGGCGGAATGGGCTCACCCTGGATGTTAAACTTGCTGAAGAAGCGCTGGGAAATTGATGATCTGAACATCTTTGAATCAAACACACTGCTTGATTTCTCGGCGTTCTGGCAGATTATAGGCAACCCCGAGTTTAAGGACGACATGCCCCGGCAACACGTGCCGGTGCCACCCCTGGGCTTAAGCCGCGATAAAATTGACAGCATTTTTGACGTAATTAAACAGCGTGATTTGCTGCTGCATCATCCCTATAACAACTTCGAGCCGGTGCTGCAACTGCTCGAACAGGCCGCCGAAGACCCAAACGTGCTGGCAATCAAGATTACCGTGTACCGATTAGCCAAACGGTCGCGCATTACGGAAGCTTTATTGAAAGCGGCTGAAAATGGCAAGCACGTATCGGTTTTATTTGAGGTAAAAGCCAGGTTCGATGAGGAAAACAACATTCGCGAAGCCCAGCGACTACAGAAAGCTGGCTGTTTTGTCATCTACGGCATCAGTCGGTTCAAAACGCACACCAAACTGCTGTTAGTGGTACGTAACGAAGGAAGTCGCGTGGTGCGCTACGCTCACATGGCAACGGGCAACTATAATGAAGACACCTCAAAACTCTACACCGACATTTGCCTGCTGACAACCAACGAAACCTATACACACGACATTTCCGAGTTCTTTAACGTTATCACCGGTCACTCGCTGCCCAACGAATACCAGTATCTAATAACAGCTCCGCGCGATATGCGGGAGCAACTCCTGCGGCTGATCCAGGCAGAAGCAGATAACGCCCGCCGGGGGCTGCCCAGCGGCATCTGCATTAAAGTTAACTCACTGGAAGACAAAACAGTCATTGACGCCCTCTACAAAGCGTCTCAGGCGGGTGTACCCGTCCGACTCATTGTCCGCAGCATCTGCTGCCTGCGGCCAAAGCGAGCGGGGCTCAGTGAAAACATATCGGTGCGGTCCATCGTTGGCGATTTTCTGGAGCATACGCGGATCTATTACTTTCATAATAATGGCGACGCTAAAGTATATGGCGGCAGTGCCGACGTCATGGTACGGAGTTTTGACCGTCGGATCGAATCGCTATTTTATCTGGCCGACCCACGCGTGAAGCAGCAGGCTATTCTTATCCTGGCATACAACCTGCGCGATAACGTCAACGCTTATGAATTGAAGGAAGACGGTAACTTTGACACCTGCCAGGTACCAGCCGGAAGCCAGCCATTTAATATTCACGAACGCTTCTTCGACGTAACAGAAAAGGAAGTTATGGATGCGCGGCTGTTCGACCCATCTGTCAAAACGGCTGAAGTGGCCGAAATAGAGGAAGTATACCAGGAAGGCGCCGAACGGGCAATTGCCAACATATAGAGAGCAGGCGAACGAAAGGGAATTCTCCCGGCCCGTTCGCCTTTCTTTTTGCTTATCTTCGCCCACTTAACTGTAGCAGCGTCTTTACTGAATGGATCGTTTCACCGGCCTGATTGGCATCGTTTTAATTTTGGGTATCGCTTTTGCCCTATCCAACAACCGAAAAGCCATCAATTACCGGACCGTTGGTGTTGGACTGCTATTGCAGGCGGGACTGGCGGTATTTATCTTAAAAACCGATGTTGGTGGACAGACCTTCAACTGGCTGGGTAAAGCGGTTGCCAAGTTGCTGTCGTTTTCCGATAAAGGGGCAGAGTTTGTATTCGGCTCGTTGGTGAATCGTGATGTTCTGGACCGGGCGTTTGGTGCTGGAAACGACTTTATCTTTTTCTTCAAGATTATTCCGACTATCATCTTTGTAGCGGTGCTGGTCAATATTTTCTATCATCTCGGCATCATGCAGCGCATTGTGGCCTTGATGGCGCGGGTCATGAAAACGCTCATGGGAGTGAGCGGAGCGGAAGCACTCTCCAACGTAGCCAGCACATTTGTTGGACAGGTAGAGGCCCAGATCATGATTAAGCCGTACCTGAAAAATATGACCAACTCCGAGTTACTGGCCTCTATGACCGGTAGTTTTGCCTGTATTGCGGGAGGGGTTCTGGCGGTCTATATTTCACTGGGAGTTCCGGCTCCTTATTTGTTAGCAGCCAGCATTATGGCCGCCCCAGGTGCCCTTGTAATCAGTAAAATTGTGTTCCCAGAAACAGAACAGTCCGAAACGCGGGGGATCGTAAAAGTTGAAATCAAAAAGAATCATGCCAACCTGCTCGATGCAATTGCAGGAGGAGCCAGCGAAGGGCTAAAAGTTGGCTTAAATGTGGTGGCTATGCTGATCGGCTTTATTGCGCTGATTGCCCTGCTCGATAATATTTTACTCAGGATTGGCATTTCGGTCCTGAACATGCCGGACTTAAGCCTAAACTACCTGCTTGGCAAACTTTTCTCGCTATTTGCCTGGGCCATGGGCGTACCCAGCAAAGATATTGAAGCAGCCGGTGCACTAATGGGCACCAAAATGGTCGTCAACGAATTTGTGGCTTACCTGGATATGGTCAAGATTAAACAAACGCTCGACCCCAAAACCATTGCTATTGTTTCTTTTGCCTTATGTGGTTTTGCCAATTTCAGCTCCATTGCTATTCAGGTTGGTGGCATCAGCGAACTGGCCCCCACGCGCCGAAGCGACCTCGCCCGACTGGGTTTCAAAGCCCTTATCTGCGGTACATTAGCCAGCTATATGTCGGCAACTATAGCAGGCTTACTGCTGTGACAGACTAAATTTTGGACAATTATTGATGATGGGCTGCAAGGAGAAGTTTTTCGCCTGCACCACTAAATCTTTTGCTCTATTACCAAAGATAGGCAGATGATCCTCTCTTCAGGCACGATTCTACCAGCCACTTTACTTTTATCTTCCTCCCGCCACCATCGTAGTTTTCCGATGGCACTGGGCCATTTTATCAGTCATCTTTACGTTACGCAAAATCAGTGAGCGGCCGGTTCAATTTTTTGTAACCTTTTCTTTTTGCAGGTTATAACTGTCCCAAGTCCCATTGTTATCTTGTTTTGCTGAGCAGTCATCTACTAGCTAACTATTAGATTTGCTTGGGCGACCTTATTGCAGACAACTTATTAATTGACAAATAATTTATATTTACTTATTATCCATATTTTATAACCAAAAGCATTATTATGTTACTTATTATAAAATATTTAAACAAATAGTAACCTGTATAGATAAGATCTCATATATTTGTTAATAATATATTTAGTATATATATAAATTAACTAAGTATGTACCGTATCTGTACTACTTTGAATAAGTTTGTGCCCACACAAATACTATCCCGTTTAGGTTTACTCCTCTGCTTAGTATTTTTCACTTCACATCAATCGCCCGCTAACAGCCCCCCCCGCCCTGAACCAGACAAGGCTGCGCCCCCGGGTAGTGCCGCCTATGCCCCCGACAGCTACTGGGGCCCCCTCCGGCTCAAACTGGTTTCAGTGGCCGCTGCGGTCGCCAATGACCCCATCCGATTCAGTGTGCAAGCCAGCCATCAGACGGTGAGGTTGGGTGAACCACTCGAACTAATCATCACCGCCGAGCTCCTCAATATCTCCCCCAATCTGTTGTTCTTTCAGCCCGGGGCCAACGCATACACCCTGCGGATGCTCCTGCCAGCGGGCTTTGAGCAAACCGGAGGTGACTTTACCGATTACGTTACCGGCGTTTTATCCCACCCAACACGTCCCCTGATGAACTACCGCATCCAGGGCTACTTCAGCAGCGTTACTGCTGGCACCAGCTTCCGACTCCTGCGAGGGCAGCCCGATCAGGGTGATCAGGGGCTGTTTGTAGAGAAAGCGATCATTAGCCTACGCACTGAATCAGACCAGCCAGCCGTTGCTGAGAGAAAGGAGAGTGCCGGACGGGGCGGTTTGTCTGCCCAAAATCTGTATGTGGTTACCGACAAGGGTAGTGTCGGCGGGGCCGCCCGCGTGGAGGCTGCTTCGTACCGGGGATTTCTGGATGTTGCCAATTGTGAAACTGTCTCGGGTTGGATTTTGGACCAGAACAACCCCAATAAGTCGCAGCAAGTCGACATTTATTTAAACGGAGTCAGGGCGACTACCCTGCTGGCTAATCAACCTCGTCAGGACGTAGCAGATGCGTTTGGTATTAAAAAATTCAACGCGTTTGGGTACGTGTGGGTGATTCCTTCATTATACAAGACTAATGTTCCTTTGCAGGTGTCGGTGCGGCCAGCGGGTACGTCAATCGAGTTATCCCAAAGCCCCAAGCAAACTGGTATTTGCCCTGGTACTGTAACGACCACTATCCCACCAGCCAACCAGGCACCCCGGCTGGTCCAGGCCATCAGTGCCCAGAGTGCTGTGGTGGGGCAGGGTTTCAGCCTGGTTATCCCTTCAGGCACCTTCACCGACCCTGAAGGCCAGCCCCTGACTTACTCCATGAGTGGGCTGCCGGCCGGACTGTCCTTCTCAGGCAGCACCCTGTCGGGTACCCCTACTACGGCAGGCCAGAGCACGCTCACGCTCACAGCCACCGACCCGGGTGGCCTGCAGGCGACCACCAGCTTTGTGCTCACCGTCACAGCGCCCACCACCGCGGCCCCAACGAACACGTGCACCAATTTTGGCCCTTCCTGTTCAGGAAACACCCTGGAGGTGAGCACCGTGACCATCAACGTAGCCACGGCAGGCAACTACCCCCTCATCATCGGCTATCGCTCTAATGAGCGCGCGGTTGATGGCCTGGTAGGTATCAACGGTGTACAGCAGACCGTGCGCTTCAATTACACCACTGTCTTCACGACCATGACCATGCCCTCGGTGGCACTCAGGGCAGGGGCGAACACCATTACTTTGAGTACGGGTGCAGGGGGCGGCTATCTGTGCTTCAACAGTGTCTGCGTGGGTACTCCACCTCCCCCAGCAAGTTGCAATTTCACCATCTCGGCCAATACACTTAATGCCACTTGTAACCAGCCCGGCATCCAGTTGGTGGCTACCTGTACAGGAACTGACTGCGGGGACGTCAGCTACACTTGGAGCGGTAACGGGCTAAACTATAATGGTCAGACAGTTTACTTCGATGCTCCTTCCAGCAACGGCACCTTCACTTACACAGTCACGGCTAGCCGTATGGGTTGCACCAACAAGACCGCCACGGGCACGATCAACGTCAGCGGCTGTGGGACTACTCTCTCCTCCACTAATTGCACGATTAATGACTATTCGGCTGAAATCGACATCACATACAAACCGTAACACAATGCGTATATTCTTTTTCGGGCTGTTATTACTAGCCTCTTCCATTGGCCTCGCCCAAACGAAAACAATTATTGGCTATCGCTCATCGACCCTTTCTGGAGGCCAGCGACTAATCTTCGCTCTTTACTCAGATGGATCACGGCGATGTATAACCTCACTGCCTGCCAATCGGCCCTCTAATCGCGTCGGTGGCTTAGTGAAACTTGCTTACGCACCCGAAGCGAAACGCGTTTTGAACCCCAATCAATTTGGACTCGACAAATACTATTCTCCTAATTTTAAGTTTAGTGTCGATTTCCGAAACAGCACCGAATCCGTTCAGAACAAGCGCAGTCAGGGTGTGAATTTATTTAGCAACCTTGCTGTAACTGAAACGGAGCGGTATGCAATGCCCTTCGGCCAGGGTCTTGTCTACGATGGAGAATCAGGGTTGCATGGGCCCCTGGAAGGGGTCGAATACTTTGAAAGTACGCTGTCTGTGCTTGAAAGTCGTTATCAGGCCCATGTGTCCGGGGCCGAAAAGGGATATTGGGCATGCAACATTGAGACCAGTTCTGAATGGTATCCCGGCAATAGTGGCTCGGCCTATCCGGGTTTCCCGGCAGATCGCACGGGCAGCTACAATACTGCCTGGTCGCGTAGTTGGGATGACTCAAAAAATATTTCTATTCTGTGTGAATCAGACGGAGTAACCCGCACACTGGAACAACTCGCTAATTTAGGATTCTACAAATGGGAAGATGAGAAAAACATACGCCGGGCAAATCGGGTAATCTTATTGCTCCAGATGGCCCGGCGCAAATCACCAGTGGGGGGACTATGTTCCTATGGATGTTCCATGTACCAGG
>JAQBNX010000126.1 GCA_028288385.1 Spirosoma sp. | reverse complement strand
CCAATTAGATAAGCGCCAAACCAATCTACCTGTTTACCACAAGCTAACCTGATCCCACTAATTGCAAAGGCAAGGGTTCCGGCCAAGTCAAGTAACGTTGTTAGCAATTCTTCCAAATAAATGACTTCCTCTTCAGTATATGTGCTTACCCAAATTAATAGTTTATCCCCATAAGCTTACTGACGAAACCAAGAAGTTTAATGGCAGCATCAGGTGGTCTTCTGGCAATTATTTCTTCACGGTAATTATTCATAAGTACACTCATATATAGCATGGTTTTTAGGCTCATGCCAAAATCTTTTGTTCTGTTATCCGTTACCTTATCCAGCACTTTGCAAACGTCTTCAAAATAGTTTTCCATTCTGAGGGCAGGCTGGTGTGTATTATAAACGGTTACAGTGTTCTCCGTTGGATTTCTGAAAGCATGTGATATCCCGATAGGAACACTTAGCTTATCGCCTTTTTTTGCCCGCACCCATTTGTCTTTAACAAAAAATTCCATTTCACCGTCCAGCACTTCATAGGTTTCAATGGCATGCGGATGCGTATGCACCAGTGGGTCTTTCATGTTGCACCCGGGTAATAGTTCCCAATGTAGGTCTAATGACTTTCCGCCTGTATCGGCACCGGCTTGCAAAACGGTAAATATCATACCGACCGGCGTCATATCAAGTACCTGATTTTTGGTAGCCATGTCTTATAATGTTGTTTGCTGATACGTTACGATTGCTTACCACTAACGGTTGCGGGCTTTGAATTCGGGCGTGTTTCGGAGCACGGTGCACAAAGTTTCAATTTATCATTAAAGTTCAATAGAAGCACAAAGCTCCAAATTTGTACTTCAGCCCGCCTGAAGCAAAACCCGTTTTACGTGCAGCTTTTTAGTCTGCACACTCATTGTATTTTAAAATATTTGTCACAGTGTCAAATTCTATGTAATATGATGTTCGTCGATCTTGTCTACTAAAATCGTAACCTTTTGGTGATTTAGACCATACCGCTTTTACAGAGTCTACTGTAACAAAATCTTTTGCTGTCCACGCTCCATTGTGAAAAGAGTTATTATTATAATATTTTGAAGCATTAATTTTTTCAATCAATTCTGTCGTTGCATTATTGTCAAATTGAATGCCGTATAGTATGCAGTAGTCCTGCCACATATCTTAATATTCGTCTTTAAGCACTTTGAAGTCTGTCGGCAGTTTTACATCCGATACTCGTTCAAGTCTGTCCTGACTTGATATCCGGTAGTCCTTTAAGAAGTAAGGCACAACGCCAATTAAACAAAGTGAAAGAATAAATACACAGTTGATTTGTCTATTTAATTTGTCGGTGAGTTTACCTGATTTTTTAAGTCTGCTCTTAAATGGGAGATATATTAAGTAAAGTAGTCCACCGAAAACTCCGATGACAATAACTACCAGAATCATGAAAAATATATCTACCATTTTCGTCTGCTAAGGTTGCACGTAACTCGTAAATAGACCCATGTTTCACCCTTGTTTTATTGGTGAGACCCAGCAATACAAAATGAGCAACGCTATCCGCTACGCTACTCTCTGACTTACTTCTCTAATTGAAACTTATCCCTCTGCCCGCAGTACATCCAGTGGAGGGCGGACCAGCACCTCGCGACTGTTAAAGACGCCGATTAATACGGTCAGTCCGGTTACTACGCCAGCCACCACGAGAAGGGGCACCAGATCGGGCCGGTAGGGGACCTCGAAGACAAACCGGGCCAGTGCCCACGTACCGACTAACGATAGTAAAATGCCCGACAGAGCTGCCAGCAGGCCCAGCAATCCGTATTCCAGGGCCGTGATGCGCAAAATCTGGTTTCGGCTGGCGCCTAGCGTTCTAAGCAGGACGCTTTCGCGCAGCCGCTGGTACTTGCTGATAACGACCGATGAGGCTAGCACCAGTAAACCCGTCAAAATGCTGAACAAGGCCATAAATCGAATGACGAAGGATATTTGACCCAGAATCTCATCTACCGTTTTGAGAATCAGGCCTAGGTCTATAGCCGATACATTGGGAAAGCGGCTGACCAAACCACGCTGAAGCCGGGCTGATGTCTGGTTGTCGGGAACGCGCGTCATCAGAACGTGAAATTGCGGGGCCTGCTCCAGCACACCCACTGGGAACACAATCAGAAAGTTGGTCTGAACCCGGTTCCAGTCTACCTCGCGGGTACCACCCACGATAACCGGAATAGGAGCGCCCTGTACGTTGAAGTCCAGTGTATCGCCAAGTTTCAGGTGCATCCGGTCCAGGAAGTCTTTTTCAACCGAGGCATAGATGGTACCATTATATTGGGATGGTCCTTTGCCCGAGGCCAGTTTCTCCGACGAAATCAGCGAATCGCGGTACGTAACCCGGTACTCGCGGTTAAAAGCCCAGTTAGGCACTTTTATTGAAGTATCTTTCCGCATCGCTTCGGGTGTGCGCCCATTAACAGCCGACAGGCGCATAGTCACAACGGGCACTTCCTGCAAAATTGGCAATCTTTGCTCTTTCACCAGCGACCGTACCCCCGCAATCTGCTCGTTCTGAATATCGAATAGAACCATATTGGGTTGCTTGCCGCTGCCTGATAACTCCACCCGCCCCAGCAGCAGACCTTGCGTCAGATATAACGTAGCAATGAGGAAGGCGCCCAAACCAATGGCCGTGACGAGAATAAGCGTCTGGTTGTTGGGCCGGTATAAATTAGCCAGGCTCTGCCGCCAGACATAGCTCCACGAACTAGGGAAAAATCGGCGCACGAGCCAGATCAATCCCAGCCCCAAGACAGTCAGCACGCCAAAGGCAACAAGCAAGCCGCCCGTGAATCCAGCCGCCAGGGTAAAATTTCGAGTTTGTAGATACGCAAAACCGACAATGAAACAAATAACGAGCCCATAAACAGCCCATCGTAGGGGGTCGCGACCCGATAAGTCGGATTCGAACGACGTACGTAGCGTTCGTAGGGGCGATACGTTCCGAATGGCCAGCAGCGGCAGCAATGCAAACAGTACCGAGATGAGCAGACCCGTTCCAATACCGCTCAAAATAGCCG
>JAQBNX010000124.1 GCA_028288385.1 Spirosoma sp. | reverse complement strand
CGCCTAAGCCTACGTCGATTTACATCATGCATAACCCGACTACGGGTTACTATAAAATTGGCAGGTCAGCAAATCCTTCAACTCGTGAACGAACGCTGCAATCACAGGAGCCTACCATTGATCTGATTGCTACGTACCCAGGCACCTATCAGGACGAACGGGATTTACACGATCGCTATTCAGCAAAGCGCATTCGTGGTGAATGGTTCGCCCTGAATGAATCCGATCTGGCTTCCATTGCTCAACACTTCACCAGTAAGTCTTAATGAATTACCTCCACCTCGCTCGTGCCTTTTGGGACAAGCATGAACAGCAACCATTTACGGGCAATGAGACGCTACTGTATTGGCGGCTGGTTGATCTGTTCAATGGTGAGGGTGAAGGAGAAGTGTGGCCGGAGGAATTACGCTTTATGGATAACGCGGTCTGCACGGCAACCGGGCTTTCGATCAACACCATGAAGCCCTGTCGTAAGGCTATTACAGACCGGGGTCTGATTGAATTTGAATCAGTCGGGAAAGGCTTTCGGAGTGGTGGTTTATATAAGCTGGTAGCGCCAAAAAGAACGCCAAAAAGATCATCAAAAAGAACGTCAAATTCTGACAAACTCCCTGAATTAGCGTCAGATTTTGACGAACTCGACCCAAAAGATAGTCAGAAAGATAGTCAAAAAGAACATCAAAAAGATAGTCAAAATTTGACGTTCTCCTATATATATAATAACCAAACTACCAAACCTTCAAACCTTCAAACTCATACACTCTTCGTCGCTGATCGCGACAGTGTGATGGTTAGGGTTCAGATTCAGCAGCAGCTTAATCAGAAAAAAAAGAAAAAGCCCCCCCGTCTGCCCCCGCCCCCCCCACCGATCAACATTCCTTTCGACACCTGGTGGGAAGCCTACGACAAGCGAATTGACAAAAAAGCCTGTGAACCCAAATGGAACCGGCTTACTGATGAGCAGCGGCAGGCTGCGCTGACCCACACCGGCCGCTACGTACTCGAAACACCCAATCCGAAGTACCGCAAGAATCCTGAAACCTACCTCAACCGTGAATCCTGGGAAAACGAACCCTTACGCAATGAGCCAGAACCACAACAACAACCCGGCCGATCGGTTGCTCCGGCCCACCAATCAACCGAACAGCGGCTTGGCTTTATCGCCGACGTCTTCGCAGCAATTGATTCAGTGGCTGGTAAGTAGCGAAAGTGGTGATCTGGCGGCATCGGTGAATCTGAGCCGGTTTTGTGCCGCCCTTACCCCGGCGCAGGCGCTCAGTCCCGAGAACAAACAGCTTTCGGTGCTCAAAAAAGAAGACGAGACGCATTACCTCAAAGTGGTAGCCCTGCTCTTAACCCGGTGCCGTGAACTGCTCAACATCAAACCCGAGAATTCGCTGAGCGTCATGCAGACGGTAGATCTGGCCTACCGCATCGGCAAAGATTACTACTACCTGCGCCTGGAAGAAATCCTGTATGTCATTCAGCAGGCCACCAGTGGACGCTACGGCAAAGATTACAACCGACTGGATGCGGCTACGGTGATGGGCTGGCTGGAACGCTACGACGTGGAGGAACGAACACCCCTGGTTGTGAACCGCTCCCAGCAACCCGTCGTCGAATCGGCTCAGCCGCTGAATGATGAGGAGCTGGACAAATTCTACCAGCGCGTAGCCGCAGGCGAAAAAACCGATGTGCCGGCAAATCGTCGCGTGTCGGATGATTTTCGGGATGCCCAGAACGCGGCCCGGCTGCGCTACGTGAGTGAGAAGGCAGAGGGCATTGTGCAGGACTACAGCAAAGAGGATGTGCAACGGATGTCAGCTAAGCACATGGCGGAGGAATTTGATAGCCAGAAAGAGGGCGTTCAGCGGCTGGTCGATGGTGAATACGAAGACGTAACCGATACTGCCGAATGAGCTATCAACTGCCCATCACCCGTAATGCCCGCTACCTGTTCGGTATCGATCCGGATCTAATAAAGAACGGCGTCGCTATCTGGGATACCACGATCCGCAAACTGGTCGACAACCGAACACTGACGTTTTACCGCACGATTGCCCACGTCAAAAGCTATCCCAAAGACGATGTGCTCGTGTACGTCGAAGCGGGCTGGCTGAATGAGAAAGCCAATTACCATGCCGTAAACCTGCCCGAGCGCATGCGCCGGGCGTCTCAATCGGCTCAAATGCGTTACGTATCGGCTATTCGGGAACGGGTCGCTAAAGACGTAGGACAGAATCATGCAGCAGGCAAGCTTCTGGTCGAAGTGTTGAACGAGGAAGGCTACGCGGTGGTGCTGATCCAGCCTGTCAACAAGAAGTGGACACCGGCTGACTACAAGCAATTCACTGGCTGCGAGACAAAAAATCAGGAAAAGATCGACGCGGCCCGATTAGTCGTCGGCCTGTAAACCCCCTACCCATGGCACCTACTCAAAACACTGACGACCAGCAAACCCGGGCAACCGACCTCCTCTACAAAATGCTGGCTGCGACCGGCTATCTGCTCGATGGCTTTTCGGAAATCAACCGCCTGAATTTGACAAGCCCAATCTTCACCATGTCGCTCAAGCACCAGGCCCAGAAGTTCAAAGCCGGGCTGACAGCCGCTGAGCAAAAGGTGCTGGGCTACACCGATCAGAACCGGACAGAAGCTATTGACCAACTCGCGGAATCGTACCATCTGGTCGAACGCCTAATGAATATCCACTTACAGGCAGGTCGCAAACTCACCGAAGAAGCCCGGTTGCTGCTGTCGAATGAGCTGGAAGCCGTGGCAAAGAAATACGGCATTACCGTGGACTAGCTCTAATCTTCGATTCACCTTATAACCCAACAGTCAATGACCACTCAGGAAATAACCACCCACAAACTTATTCTTAGTACATCCGTACTAAGCCGCTGCCTGGCACCGCTTAAAGTGCTGATTGCCAAAAACCCGGTCGTTCCCATTCTGGACCATTTCCTGTTTTCGTGCGACGGTGCCACCCTGACGGTGACCGCATCGAACATGCAGGTGTTCCTGAGCGTGGAGGTACCGGTCGAATCGACTACCGATGGGTTTTTCTGCTGCGTGCCGGCTAAGCTGCTGACTGACCTGCTCGATAAGCTACCCGAGCAACCAGCCACGATGCTCATTGGGGAATCACTTACCTTACTAACTGACAACGGCGAATATGAACTCCCCTTACAGGGAGAAGTCGATTATCCGTCCAGCAGCGAGGCAACGGACGGGCTGCGCGTATCGCTGCCCGTTGATCAGCTTCAGTATGCGCTGTATCACACCACTTTCGCCACCTCGGACAACGAGCTTCGGCCGGCGATGGGTTGCGTATACATTGAGTCTAAGCTGGGGCTTCGGTTCATGGCTACCGATGGTCACCGGGCCGTTTGTGTGGACCGACCTGATGCGGGCCTTGACCCCTTCAGCGCCCTGCTTCCCCGAAAAGCAGCAGCCCTGCTAACGAAACTGCTTGCCGATAGCGCAGGCGATGTTGACATAGAAATTCGGCCCACGACGATTCTGTTCTGGATCGGTCCCTATTTACTCGAAGTCCGTCAGGTAGATGAAACCTTTCCTGATGTGCTGGCCGCGATTAAGAGCAACCCCTATCAGCTGACGATTGGCAAACAGGATTTGGGGGGTGTGCTCAAACGCCTGTTAGTCTTTGCCGATAAAACCACGGCGCTGATTCGTATGGATCTCGAAATGAGCAACCAGGTAAGGCTATCGGTCAATAATGAGACGATGGAGCGACGGGCAACGGAGAAGCTGTTTTGCGACTATCCGGGTGATCCGCTAACGATTGGCTTTAACGGTGGACTCCTGCTTGAAATGATTGAACACATCGACGGGCCGATGGTCACCTTATCCTTGGAATCACCAACGAAGGCCGTTTTCATTCATGAGGAATCGACGCCCGGCGAGGTAACAGTGACGTCGCTGTTAATGCCTCAGCAAGTCAATGGCTAACCAGGCAGAACCTATTGCCCACGCCCGCCTGACTAAAAACTATTGGCTGCACCGCTTTCCCGGTCTGGGCTACTCACGCTCCGTTATGGCCATCATGCTTTCAGAATTAAGGGCAGGCTTACCGGCCGATGTGCCGGTGGTTGAGCGCATGGTCAGAATGGCCGCACTAGAAGAATTGATTAACGGAACTCAAGTTACTAAACCACGCAAAAAATAATGGCTCAGGATAGTAAGATCGAATGGACGCATCACACGCAAAATTTATGGCATGGTTGCACCCATGTGCACGAAGGATGTGACAACTGCTATGCAGAGGCTTTGTCTCACCGCTGGGGCAATGACATTTGGGGGAATGACAAACCCCGGAAATTTATCCAATCTGCTTCTGATGATCTGTATAGGTATCAGGCCAGGGCGCAAAAGGCAGGCGAAGTTCACCGCGTATTCGTCGGATCCATGATGGATATATTCGAGAAGCCAATGCCGATGATTGATTCTAAAGGCGTGCCAATGGCTATTGATACAGACTATACACGACAGATTTTCTTTGATAACATTAGCGATGGGCTTTACCCGAACATCCTGTTTCTATTGCTAACCAAGCGGCCCAGTAATATCAACAAATACATTCCCGAGCACTGGAAACAGCACCCGCCTGATAATGTCATGTTCGGTACCTCGCCGGTCAATCAGGCCACTTTTAACACCCTGACCCAGCAACTCAAACAGGTAAACGGTCGCCGGTTTCTATCAATTGAACCACAATTAGGCTTGATTTCAGATCCTGATTTATCCGGGATAGACTGGGTCATTCAGGGAGGAGAATCGGGACCCAGAAGTAGGCCGTTTGAGCCTGATTGGGCGCATGTTATGGCTGAGCAGTGCGACACACAGGGCGTGCCTTTTTTCTTCAAGCAGACTGGCACCTGGCTTGCCAAAGATTGGGATCTAAAAAATGCGAAGGGCAGCGATCTCACTGAGCTTATAGACTTCATGCGAATACGTCAGTTCCCCAAAGCAACTGATGCTTCGCTTCAAACAGTATGACCACAAATCACCAGCAGCGCGGGCCTCCACTGAAGCTAGTTCCGATCCGCGCGTCGGCGGCATAAAACGGGTGCCATAATGGGGACCGGCGCGCTTTTTTAATCACATAACCAGCACATAAAATGAGCTTAACAACTGACCCCAATGACCCCCGATTAACCCGTGGAGTCGACGATAAACCTGTTCCGCAAAACGATACGTACCTGGTGCTGTCCGATGAAGAGCGGGCTAAAGGATTCGTCCGACCAGTACGCCAAAGCTATGTCCATACCAAGTGTGGTGTAGAGACTAAAATGAGCCTCGCCATTGCCGAGACCTATGCACGTAATCCGAAGTTTTACGGTGCTACCTACTGCGTTGCATGCTGTATGCATTTGCCGGTGAGTGAATTTGTCTGGTCTGGTACCAACGAAGCCGTAGGATCATGAAGACAGCCGGTATTGTTTGCGACAACTCCAAGGTCGATATGTTCAAAAAAGAACTGACCGCTGCCGGATTCACGGATTTCGATGTCAAACCTTTTACCAAGGACACTTCCAACATTCGAGTCAAGTTTGAGCCTGCTCGACTAAAAGAGCTTAGCCTGCTATGCAAGAAGGTTGAGTTAAACGCTAAACATTCTAACTAACGAACTGACTTGGCGCATCCGGTTGACCAGTGGCTTCGATAGCAGCTTTGTACTCAGTCAGAAACTGCAAACCCTGCTCATTGCCATTCGCATGCCGGATCCGGCAACTCTCGACGAAGTGAGGCCCCAGCACTGTGATATAGGTATTGATTTTTATCGGGAACGTCGGCTCGGGGGCCTTTTTCAAAAAGTCAAGTAAAGCATTCATTTCATCCATGGCCACAAATCTATGACAACCAACGAAGCGATTATCAAACTGGCCAGCAAACAGGCTCAGTTAACCCAGAAACTAGCTGATTGTACGGTGCTGCGTAATGAGATTGCAGGGTTAAAGCATAGCCTAAAAGTGCTTAAACAACGGGATAAAGATTCCAGGACTACCACCAAACCAGCTGCTAAGAAGCCATCGACGAGCGGTCGTAAAACGACGAAAAAGTAATGCCTCAGCAGAACGGTAAAATCCTCGTGCTCGATGAGCACCGCAAGAAACAGTTTAAGAAAGACATTCAGCAGGTCTTTCGTCGGTACGGCTTTGATAACGGATTCTGGATGTGTGCTGATAACAATCCGACAACCCGGCTGGGAACCACGGTCTACATGGGCCATACCAACCCACTGGCGGAAGAACTACGGGGTTACGCTGAGGCAATAGCCTCATTGATGAGAGAGCAGGCTGGCCACGAACCCATATAGCGATGAAACACGACGAGATCACCAAGATTAGACTCCACGGCTGGAAGCAACGCTTAGCCGAGTAAAAGGCAACGCCCGTTATTATGCTAGGTGTTGCCATTGAAGGGCCAAACACCGGCCAGATTACCCTGCTATGTACCGAGGATCGTACCGATGAGGAGGTTCGCCTATTTCTCCGGCATGCTTTAATGCAGCTTACTCCAAGATGAAAATCATATCACTCTATCAACCCTACGCCACCTTAGTCGTATTGGGATTCAAAAAGTTCGAAACCCGTGGATGGGACACTAAAGTTCGTGGTCCATTGGGTATACATGCTACAGCCAGTATGCCCGACTGGTGCCGTGAGTTGTGCTACAAAGAGCCGTTTAGAAAAGCGTTGGGTAGCGTTGGTTACGATGCACTTAGTTTACCCAAGGGCAAGATTGTAGGCCGGGTTGAATTGGTTAACACAGTTAGAACGGATATGTGGATAGCTGGACGCATGGATGGCGACAACATCGAAGCGGAGTGGTTGGATGAGTTTTTCTATGGGGATTACTCGGGAGGCCGCTTCGCCTGGGAGCTGGCTAATCCAGTTCGTTATATCAATCCTATTCCAGCCAAAGGTTCACAGGGGTTTTGGAGCTTTGATCTTCCTGATTTTGTTCCTGCTGTTCGCTCATGACACACGAACAATACAGCTGTGCAGTCGTGAGCACCCCACCCTTTGCCGGTTTTGTTCGACGAGAATCTAACCTGCGCGTAGCCGAGTGGGTCCGCCCGCTGGCTGATGGCACTGAGCTACGATACATCTATGGTAACGGGCTGTTTTGGGTACGTGGCGATGGTTGGTGGCCAGTGGCGTTTGTGCGCAGTGAGCAGGAGTTAGAGCGGTTTATTGAGATACTGGAAGGTCATAATGAAGAATAAGCCCACTAAGCTGCACATAAAATGCACATGTATTTTCCTGGGCAAGTAAGATACGTCTTATAGTCAGATGGTTAGCTCAGCTGGTAACGCACATAAACAAGCAAGAATCAGTCATCAATACAATGGTTTTAAGCAAGCCTGAGCCATTATACCCTGGTAAGTAGCTAAACCATGAAGACCTACCTGATTGACTATGCCGACGAGCAAGGCACTACCCGGCGGAAACGGGTAGAAGCTAAGAACAGGCGAGTTGCCATGCAGTCGTTTCGGGCTGAGTACAACCGGCCTATTCTGAGATGTACTCAGCGAAGCCAGGCGCTTACCCGTTCGACGTTTTAACCCACAAAACCACTAGCTAATATGGCAACGAAAATAAACAACCTGTTCGAATATGAGCTAGCCAACTCATGGCTAATGCTTTATTACCGTTCACCGTTTGCCTTCCTTGTTCCACGCTGGCTAATCAACTGGGAGTTTAATCGGATCAGCAAAAAGATGATTCGTAAATATGGTCGATACGAACGTAAGCGGAAGCAATATACCCGATTGTTCAGCCAAACCATTTGAGCCATGCCAATACCTGTTACTAGAAAAAAGGCGACATGCCCATTTTGTGAAGGCGACGGCTGCTGTTTTTGCGACCATGAGGGGACAATATTTATTGGGCCAAAGGAGCTGATTAAATCTGAGGAGGGCCTAAATTCTATAGGTGTAAAATACCTCAAAGCAGAGGACAACATTGCTCAATTAGAAACATGGCCTGAAATGTGGGCGTATTTTTTAGATGAAAAAAATGCGCCAGACCACTTCAAAAATAAAAGCCCGGATGCTGTTACATCCGGGCCACAAACCTAAATTCCGTATCTATCCCTTACAATTGACGTACCAAATAGTCGCCTTAAAAACTTGGCATCTATATTCAATAGGGCCGCAATCTCGACATGGTTGAAGTTTGCCTGCTTAAGGGTTGATGCAGCCTTTGCCTGTAGTTCATCTAGTTTTCGCTGGTTATATCTAGGTGAAGTTGGGTCAAACAGGCCGGTTGAAATAGCGTGCGTTGCATTGGTTTGCGCCGTTGCCCACTCTAGATTCTGTACCCTGTTATCAGTTTTAATGCCATTGAGGTGGTTGACCATCGGCAAGTCATCGGGATTGGGAATAAAGGCCGATGCCACTAAACGGTGAATGCGAAAGAGCTTTACCTTTTGCCCTTTCTTGGTGAGCAGTACATTCAGGTAGCCTTTTTGATTGATAACGGGTGTCATAATCAACGGCCTTTTGCCGTGAAACGACTTAACGTGACCTTGGTCACTTACCTGATACAGTCCTGCGTAACCGGAAACATCTTTCCATAGTTCAACCGGACTCTCTACATTTGTAGTAGCCATTTGCAATAGATGGTTTATTGTGATGGTTAGGCCCGGTATCGTGTTGCAAGCGCGGTATCGGGCTGTCATTTTGACTATTAAAAATACGAAAAATTACTTATAAAAAGGCCCTTTTGTTGAAATAAAAAAGCCCGGTACTATACGAGTAGTACCGGGCTTTTATGTGTGAGCGACTAGGCAGGCACGTAAATCGTTTTGCCATTTTGCTTAATGGCAGCATACACGTTGCCCCGGTTCTTTTCTGGGCTTACGTAACTTAGATGCACCCAACTTGGATTGCCGTGTTCATCGCTAAACTCATCCAAAATCTGGTCGAAAGGCAGGTTCTTACGTGCCCATTTTAAGAGTTCTCGGTTGCTTACAACACCCGAACCATCACAGTCTATATCTACTGCGCAACCAATCGTGTGTTGGCTGTTTTTGGCCCCACCAATGGCGCGGTTTAATTCCGGACAACGGTAGAACGACGAAACCGTAAGCGGGCCGTAGTGCTCAAATATGGGACGAATAATGAACTGATACGTTTTAAGCATATTCTGATATACAGCCAGTGGGGGTGTATTGTCTATGCCTTTGCGGATAGCCGTTGCGGATTTAATTGCTTGGGCAAAGCTCAGGTTTGGGCCGAAATTCGGAAACGTTAGTGGTGGTGATAATGTAGTTGGCATCGTTTTATGGGGTAAGTTGTTGTTCGACGATCTCCTTTTCCACTAGTTCCAATTCTTTATTCACCCGTTTGCGTGTCCATTTCCGAAGCCCCCGTGAATAGTAGGCGCGTCGATCCAGTGTGTAGCTACGGACGTTCTGCAATCGCTGCACGCCCCGCAACTCGCCCTTACTACTGAGTTCGGCTGCTTTACTGGCGGCTGTTTTTTCGACCGTCAGGATGCCAATAGTCTTGGATAGGCCCGGCGTAACGTTGTACTGATAGTGGGCAAGTTGCCCCTTCAAACTGGCGTAGTATTGGTTGGCCTGCACATCGGTCAAACTGGTGGGGACGGTACCAATGCCACCGATCACCACGTCGGCAGCCTGTTTCGCCTGCAACGCGGTTAACTGCTGGGTAGCGGCATTTTTCTCCTGCGTGACTTTGGCTACGTCTTTCTCCAGATTGGCGCTCACCGCCTCAGCTACGGCATTGTCCTCCCGTTGCTCGGCAATGGTGGCGGCCTGGGTGGCAGTCGTATTGATAAGCCCAGAGATCACGCCTTTCTGCAGCCGGATTGTATCGACCTTTCCCACCAGAATGCCCTCCAGTGTTTTGACCCAGTTGTGGTAGGTCGTCGAATCACCGCGCAATCGCACAATCTCTGTTCCGCGAAACTTGAACTCAAAGATTCCCCAGCCGACAGCGGCAGCGATGAGGCCGCCGACTATGACACCAGCAAAAATCTTAATGAGGGTCGATTGAATGAGCATAGCTAACGGTTTTAGTACGTGACGTAACGGGTCGAATCTTCGCTTGAGGAACGGGCCGTGCGGATCGAGTCACCCGAATCATACTGGGGATTCGAAGGGGTAGTAAGGTGAGAAGTCCTACCACGAAACGGCTTGGTGATCCGCTGCCAGAAGCTAGGACGCTCCTGTTGCTTATCATCGCTCGACTGACCAGGAGCCGGCGCGGGCGTGTAATTGGGATATAGCTCATAGGGATTGTGGGTTTCGTTCGTCTTTAGTCCACGAACCTCTCGCTTGGTGGTATCTACATTAGCGGCTGTCGCTTTAGCGGCACGGAGCTCTTTGGTTTTGGCTCTGGCTAGTTTGGCCTGTTCTGCTTTGATGGCTTTACTCGACTGAACGTTACTGGCAACCAGCGTCAGGGTGCTATCAATTTTCTTATCGATGGTATCCTGCTTGTGCATGATCTGGTGCCGCTCTTTCTGGAACGTACGCTGCTCGGCGGAGTACCGGGCCGTGACTTTGGCCGTGGTTTTGTATTCGGTTACGACGATTTGCTTCTCGGCGGTTTCTTTTTGTTGCCACAGGGTTATGCTGTAATAGACAAATAAACCAGCGCAGAGAGAGGCAAAGCCCCATAGGAGCCGATTCTGCCAGTTCTCGACCACATCAAAAGGAGGCAGTACACCCGTCAGCAGCCGCTGCGTGCGTTCGTCATCGGCCAGTTTATTGGTATGCCACACAACGCCGGCAACGACGATCAAAAACCAGCCCCACATAAGAATATCCGTGATCCAGAACCAATGCTCCTGACCGATGCGGGCGTAAGCGTTGAGAATAACCGTCCAGGGAAAAATACCAATCAGCAGGGGTACGGGCGTCGGCAGCTTGCGAATGTTGAAATAGAGCCGGAACAGCCCCCCGGCCAGCAGAATCTGAAACAGGATAATCAGCGGGTGATCGATGTTTAGAAAGGGGCTATTCACGTCGAGTTGCTGGGCATTGGGTTGCATGGTTGGGTCAAGATTTAAAGCGTTTGATGATAAAGTCAGCCAGTGATATGAGCGGCTCTTTCACCTTCGTCCAAACGGTAGCCACTTTTTCCACCCGTTCGAGTGAATTATCGAAGGCTTCAGCCGGGTGATCCCGAACAAAGGAGATCAGGTAGACCAGGATCTGCAGCAACAGATCCGCTAGAAAACCAACCAGGCCCCACACGGCAAATTCTTCCATGCCCCCTAGCCAGTTGTTGTAAATGGAACGGCCCATCAAACAGGCGGCAATGAATCCGACGGTCCAACCGGATAGGTGCTGGCGAATCGTCAGTTTGGGAATCAGCAGCCGCAGCATGAAGGAGCCGAAGGATGCGCCGAGCCACAGGCCCAGGTTGGCCTCTGGGTCAAAGTAAGCAATGAGCCACTGCACCAGGGAAAAGGTCAGCATGATCTGAACATTGATCAATCGGGTTACAGCGTGGCCAGACATAGTAGGCAGGGCAAACACAAACATTAGCTTAAATGGTCTAATCCGTGGTCCTCAGCGTCAGCGGGGATAGTGTTGCCAGTCGGCATCTGTTCGGGCGGGGTTGGTGGTGATGACTGCGCCGTGGCCTGGATAGGATTCTTTGGCTGGGCATAGTCCATGTCTTTTAATGGCTCCGGCTGCGTTACCTTCTGCGTCAACTCTGTGTTCAGCGGATTGCGGATAATTGACGCAGTAATGAAGTGCGCCAGTAGTACCCTGACAATCACAGTAGCCGTGCCGATTAACCCTGAAATAATCGGGATCAACAGCTCGACCTTGCCGCCGACGTAGTACGTAGCAGCGGCAGTTATGGCACTACTTGACACAGATATGACCGTTAGCTGGTCCATCACTTTTTTAGCTCCGTCCATATTGCCTACGGTGCGCCGGTCAAGTATGTAATATTTAGGCAATTGCTCCACCTTTTATTTTATTAAGTCGTTAATAGTCAGTATATTTATATGTCTAAAATAGACAGCCCGGTTACGCGCTACCAACGCATAACCGGGCCTGACCACAACAATAACTGACTATTGCCATGGCTAATGTAAAGGTAATTGAATGGCGTGACATACCCGGCTATGAGGGTCTTTATCAGGCATCGAACTACGGTACCATTATGTCTATGCCTCGAGAATGGATTGGCCCTAAAGGGTTGAGAAAAATTGGCGGAATTGTACTTAAGCCTTGCATTTTGAGTAATGGTTACCACCAAGTCTGCCTTTACAAAAACAAGAAATCCGCAAAGCACTCGACTCACAGCCTTGTCATGTTGACTTTTGTTGGTCCCCGGCCAGATGGCTACAGCATCAATCATATTGACGGCCACAAACAAAACAACCGCATTGACAATCTCGAGTATTGCACGTATGCCCAAAACAACACCCACGCGATTGAGACCGGACTTCGCGACCCGAAGGCTATCAACAAACAGCAATCCAATTTTATAGCCGACAGCACCGTTTACAAAGCCCGCGAACTTTTTGATGGGGGTCTTCGCATCTGCGAGGTTGCCCGTCAGTTGAACATTCACCCCGGAATTATCCAGAGAATCGTTCGTAGAAAGTCCTACGCATGGCTTTGAACCCCAGCCCAGCGTGGTTCGATTCGGCAAGAAGTAGGTCGTCTGCGTACTCTGTTTTTCATTCATGGCTGCTGGTGAAAGAAATGGCAGATAGACTGCGTGATGTGTTTCAAGGCTTTTGTAGGTTATTTATGGTTCATGGCACGAGAAGCAGGCGCTGAATGGGCTTGGCCACTTCGGCGGCCAGCAGAGCGGCCCCCGCATCGGTGAGGTGAACACCACTGAGTCCATCGACATCATTGGCCGCAAAGTAGGCCGCGTTCTGCGGGGCGGTGGTTGCGTCGAGTAGCGGCTGGGCCGACAGGTCGGCAATGTCATCGGCAAACGTGGCCCAGTCCTGCCGGATGAGGGTATTAAGCGCCTGCCGCTGGGTATCGACCTGCTTACCCGCATCGATCCGGTTCATCACCGTCACCACCACTGTCTTGCAGCCTTTGGCCCTATAGGCCGCATGAACGGCTTTGATATTCGTTAGAATGGCCGCAGCGTCGGTATAGGTGGCAATGTCGTTGGCACCCCAAAAGATCACGACGATCTGGCGCCGGTAATTGGTATTGTCAACCAGCAAGAGGTCAGAAGCCATGTTGCTGCTGGCGTAGTTGTCGGCCCTTACGCCGGGATAGCCCCGCTTCACTAATGTCAGTTTGGTGTTTTTGAGCAGGGCGTAGGTCTGCTGGGGGAAGCTGTTGACCCCTTGAACATTAGAGCCGCTGGCCCCGTAGCCAGTAGTGCCGATGCCGAAGGTAATCGAATCGCCCACGAAAAAGAGCTGGGCTTTCAGGGCACCGGCAAGGATAAGCAGTTTAAAAAAGTGCATGGGTGGGTGGCGGATTAGTTGACATTGTAGGTCATCGGGGTATTGTTCTTTCCATCACCCCGCACGTCAACGGCCGGGTAAAGGTCCGTAGCGTTGGTGGTGGTAAACGTCCACAGGTCCGTGACCGTCGTGCCATCGGTGCCCACCTTCTGCACTTTCACCGTGGAGCCGGTTCGGTAGAGTTGCAGCAGCTCGCCCGCTGACACGGTTACAGCGGAAATGGTGGTCGTCGCCCCGCTTTCTACCCGCACGACCTGACCCGTGGTGTTGGCATAAACACCAAATAGAAAGGTTGCATAGCCGCCCGCCACAGCGGTTGTTTTCAAACCCAAAATGGACCATACGCCCGTGGTGCTGTTGTAGGTCTGACGAAGCCCGCCGTCCGTTCCGGCCGCCAGCTTCTTACTCGACAGAATGCCCGTCTGCCCGAATGAGGTTGTGCCGATGTTGGTGGTTGGCGACCAGATGCCGCTGGCCACGCTAAGGCTCGACGTTGACCAGGTGATGGGCTGCCAGGTCTGAATGTTATTGGTGACAGCCAGGTTCGTCGCTGAGGCAAACAGCGAGCCGTACTGATCCTGCAGCTTGCCCGTGCCACTGGTATAGCTTACGGTCGGCACGTCGCCATAGGCAAACGCGGCCGACACATCGACGTTGACCGTGCTACCCGACACGCTGACGGCCGACACGGTTTTGGATGGGACCGTGAAGTCGGCAGCACTCGTACTGCCCAGCGTAACGGGTTTGTTAGCCGTAATGACAATGCGGGTTCGAAGGGCATCGGTAACAAGGGCACTGGTCAACAAGGGGGCCACAATGTTGTTGGTGACAGCGTACGTACCCGATGCCCACTGGGAACCGTAGAGGTCAGAAAGTTTATTACTGCCCGGCTGGGTGTAGGTGACGGTGATGACATCACCCAGGTTAAAGGCCGAGCTGCTGGTAAGCGTTACCGATGATGCGCTGGCGCTTATTGCGGTCACGGTGTTGCCCTGCGACAAGGAAAAGGCCCCGACGGCGGGCAAGGCCGCTGTGTTCACGGCTTTGTTAAAAGTCAGAATAACCGACGACCGGCTGGCATCGGCCACTGTAGCCGTTGAGAGGATCAGGTTGGTGATCTGGCTCGTAACGGCCTGGGACGACAGGTTGGCGGCTATATTCAGACTGGCATCACGGATTTTACCCGCCCCGCCCGATACGGTGATGACGTCCGAATAGGTAAAGGGGCTGGTGACATCCACCGTAATGACGCTGCCTGATAACGCCATCGTGCTAACCGTCTTACCCGGCACACTAAAGTCAGCGGCCGACAGGCCCGCCGTGGCGTCGAGCGGTTCGGAAAAAGTCAGGCTGATGCGGGTGCGAAGGGCGTCGGTGACCACGGCACTGCTCAGCGTGGGCGCAATAAGATCCAGGGCCGTAGCAGAAGCCTCCTGAAAGATGCTCACCCAGTAGGAAAGGCCGTCGTAAAAAAAGCTCAGCACGTTGGTGATGCCCGATGTGGAAACAAAGCCCTGGCTGCCGCTGGTGAGCTTAAAAGCTGAGATATCCGGCGTGATGCCCGTGGCCAGCACGCGCAAAAGGGCCGAGCCGCCGGGTTTAGCGCCAACGGTGTTTTTGCTGATGACCGTACTGCTGGCAAGGCCCGTCGTACCAGCCAGCGTCAGGCGGTTGGCGCTGAACGATACCGTGCCGAGGTCGGTGTAGTAGTTGTCAAACGGCACCGTGCCCGTATAGGACGCAGGCTGGGTGGAAAGGGCCGCATCGAGCGAAACGGCCGTCGAGGGGTAGCGCCAGTTCTGAGCCTGTACAGCAGGGGCGGCAAACAGTAAGGCAATCAAAAAGAGGTGTTTCATCTGGCTTACCGTCCGATGACGTGGTAGTGATAGGTGTATACAGTTGAAGCGTTGGGCGTGGCGATGGTGCCGACGGAAAAGCCGGTGGTGGCTTCAGACAAGGAATACACCGGCATGCTCGTCCCATTACCACCTGAGAGGACAACGGCCGGGGCGTTGGTGGAATAGGCACTCGCAAAGGTTAAGCTGAGCAGCGTACCGGCTGCGGGTGAGCTGCCCGTCGTGAGTGTAATGGTGCCACCCGTGGCCGTACCCACAACGGACACGGTAGCGCCCGTTCCAGCCCCGGCCCCGGCGCTGACCGAAGGGGCCGAGCCTGATCCGTAGAGCTGGCCCACCGTGCCCGATACGGCCAAGAAATTACCCGCACCCGTCACGCCGAAGTTGGCAACGCCCCCTGAGTTGGTGACGTGCAGGGCATACTGCGAAACGTCGTCCTGCTGCAGTTTGAGGGTAGGCTGTCCGCCGTTGGTCACATTGGATATTACCTCCATAACCGGACGCGACGCCGAGGCAACCGTCCGCTGTATATACAAGGCCCGCCCAAGCCCTGATTGCGTGAGCTGAACAAGCGAGTTTACCCCGGAGGGCGTACCGGAAATGACCTGCGTCGTTGTCAGGCCGGTCAGGTTTAGACTCGTCGCCCCGCTCAAACTGCCCCCCGTAATGGTGGGGCCGGTTAGCGTACAGGTGGTGCAGGTGGTACTGGTTTCACTAACGCCGGTTAGCGTACCCCCGGTGATGGTCGGGCTCGTCAGGGTTTTGCCAGTGAGCGTCTGGGTGCCGGTTAACAGGGCAACATTGGCCGACAGCCGGCCGTCAGGCAGGGTGCCCGTCGTCAGACTGGTTGCGCTGGTCACATCTGCCGCTGGCACCCAGTCCGCCGAACTCGCCGTGCCTCTGGCGACGTAGAGGGCGCCCGTTGCCGTGTTGACGTATAACTGTCCAATCCAGTCGGGCGTAGTTGTAGGGGCGCCCGTACTGGAAAACACGGTCGGGAAATTATAGATTCGATTGCTGCCAAAGGCGTAGGATGGGACGTTGTTATAGCGAAACATCCAACCCGCAGCGGTGTTGTTGGGAAACGCCCGGTTGGCTAATACAATTGGGTCTGAAAAGGTGATATTGTCGCCGTTGTTGCCGTAGCTGGAAATGGCGATAAAGTCTTTTTCGCCCGCCTGGGACTGCGTAGACCCTATCGAGGTGGTAATGCCCGCCATTTTCAGGTAGGCGTACACGCTGCCGGTTGTGTCGTTGGTCCAGAAGTTCTTAACGTATACACCGTCTGCGTTATTCCTGCGCTGCACCCCCAGCACGTTGTCGGCTGTTAGCTGAGGAATCTGAAGAAACCCTTTACTTAGGTTTGCGCTGACGTATTTTGCATCGTTGGTCAGGCTGGTATTGGACGTGGGCGGAGTTAGTTTCTGCCAGCTTGCCGCACTCGCAGTGCCTTTAGCGACGTAGAAATCATTGTTGGCCGTGTTGACATACACCTGCCCGACCCAGCCCGGCGTGGTTGTAGGGGCTGCGGTGCCGCTCGTAGCCGTTACAATCGACTGCACCGCCGAACCTGCGAAAAAGCTCGGTACGTTGTTGTAGAGCAACAGGGCGTTCGCGTTCAGGTTGTTGGTAACGGTGCGGTTATAGAGGTACAGCGGAACGCCCAGGGTCAGGTTATCGCTGTTACCCCCAAACGAGTTAAGTGTGATAAAATCTTTAAAGGTGTTGTTTGTCTGGTAGCGGGCCGAGCCGATGCGAAAATCAAAATCGTGGCTGTGCATCCCTGCCGAAAACGTACCGTCCGATGCCAGAAAATCGACCGACTGCGGGGAGTAGGAACCTACCCTGGCAATTCTGAGCCGGTTAGCCAGGACCGTTTCGGGCGCATAGGCCGCCGAGGGCGCGGGCGAAGAAAAGGTCTGGGCCGAGTTATAACCAGAAAGCACCGTGGCCGCACTCACCAGCGGTCCCTGCATGACCGTGTTACTGGTACCATTGAGGATACTTACCCATTTGACCGCGCCGGACACCGTGCCCCCGGCAAAGCCCTTTTGGATGGTAAGCGACCGCGCAGCGTTTTCGTCATATAGTTGAACGACGCCCGGCGTGGCATCCGTACCATTGCCGATGTCATAGACTCCGATGTTGCCGATGTTGGCCGCAAAGCAGTTCTGGAGCAGCATACCGTTTGCATTGTACTCGAAGTGAAGTTCGCTCGCGTTAAGCGTGATGAGCCGGTTCAGATACATACCCGTACCCCGTGCGCTCACCGGCGACGCATAGACGTTGACGGGCGCAGCGGATTTAACCTGGAACTCCACGTAGACGTGGTTCATGTTCAGATACCCGTCGTTTCCCGTTGCCAGCCCCTGGTTGGCCACCAGGCCGTAGCCGTCACTGCTCTGATTGCCCAGCACCCAAAGATGGTCTATCTTCAGGTCCAGGCCCTGCTGCAGACTAAGGGCGTGCCCAAAGAAACCCACCATAAATACATCCCGTATCTCACTACCCACGTACTGCCCCCAGAACTGGATCCCTTCGTTTTCCACCGTTTGGTTTAATCCGTTGCCGTCAAACACCAGCTTTTCCAGCGCCATAAAGCTCGCGTCATTGGTGTCGATGTTCTGAATGGCCTTGCCCGCTTTGAGCAAGACGCAGTTAGCGCCCGCTTTTAGTTTGATGCGTGAGCCGCCGTTGTCAAAGGTGCCTTCGCCCAGTAGCCGAATCCCCCGGTAATGAAAGATGGTCGATCCGGCGAGATAGACCGACCGGGGGAAAAACAGGGTTCCCCCACTCTGGTTCTTCAGATACAAGGTTGCCCGGTTAATGGCGGGTGCATCATCAGTCACTCCGTCGCCTTTGGCGTCCCACCAGCGCACGTTGGCATACCCCATATAAACCCGCCTAAAGCCGCCCCCGTTTGCAGCCGGGAACGTGATGCCGTAGTCGTAAGTGGTAAGCGTAGCGTCGTAGGAAAAGCTGCCTCCCCTTAGTGGGTCACGTACCTGAACCGATAGATTCGTACTACCCGTAGTCGTTGTCAATGAGGCAATATCGGCCACCTGAACTACGCGCTGGGCCAGGGCTGTATTCTGGCCCGCATCGGTGCCCGACTGGGCGGCCACATTGGCCAGGTAGGTGCTCGTTAGCAACCGGCTGGCCAGCGCATTCTGTAGGTCAGCGTTAGCCACGGCCTGAGCCTGAATAAAGTCGTTTAATGACGACTGCGAGGCTTTCAGGGCAAGCTGGTTTTGCAGCCCGGTCAAATCGCCACTACCTCCACTGACGGTTATACTGACCGGATTGCTGATGCCGACTGTGATTGTCTGGGAGCTGATGGTGCCCACTACGTTCTGACGGTTGACATCGATGCGCCCCGCAATACGCACTTTGTCGTTCCAGCTGATTTCGTGAATACCCGTCCACGAGAGCTGGCTGGCTGGCAGGGGAAAGACGATGGTAGCGTCCTGACCCGAGACCGTAACAGTCGGCTGGCGACCCGGCAACAGGGCATTGGTGGCCAGGTCCCGCACCACGGCCGTAATTCCGGTGGGCGCTGTTGTGGCAAAATGAAAGGTCCTCGACAGGGGGTTGCCCGGGTAGCCAATGAGGTTAAGGCCAGCCGGTTTCTCACCCGTCACCGGTACTGTTTGCGTAAAAGCAGTAATAGTCCCTAGTAACAGCCAGGCAAATAAGACGTAGCGACCAAAGCGTTGGTGATTCATGCGATTAGCGAATGGTTATGGTTTAAAGGCCCGGTAGAGTGTGACGGTGGAATTGACGGCTGTATTGGCTCCATCGGCTTCGAGGCCGATCTGACTGATAACACCATCCCAGCCCGGCGCTCCGGTCATATTGAAGGTGTACGTCCTGCGCTGGCCATCTCCGATGATGGGAAAGCTCTTGCTGAACTCAGTGCCGGGGGCTGACAAAATGCCGGGCTTGATCCACTTGACCCGTATTCTGGAGCCGCCACCCGTGACCGCCATGTCGAAAGATAGGTTGGTAATGCCACTGGCCTGCCAGGCCCTGGCAGGGGACAGCGTACGACCATAGAGCGACGTCACTCCATTGTCGGTGGTGGGATAGCCGACCTTGAAAATATGCTGGCCATTGATGACCTGAATCCGCCCATCCCAGAGGTTCATTTTGCTCCAGTCAAAGTCGAAACTCTGGTCGGGTCCTTCCAGGGTGGCGATCTTAGCCCGGGCCTGGGTCAGCGTTCCAACAATGATATTGCCCTCGTCCTCGTAAACACCCGCATTGTTGTAGTTGCGACTGGCCCCGTTAGAGATATAGGAGGAGCCCCCGCCTGCTGTTCCGTCGTAGGTGTTATTGAACTGCATCGACATGAAGCTGGCCCCGGTCTTGGGCACGTAGAGCGTCAGCCCCTGGCCGCCACCCGGCCGGTAGGCACCGTACCAGCATTCGGCCGACAGCACCGTCTGAGAAGCAACCTGACCCCCTTGCCAGCCAGCACTGATCGGATTGCGCTGCACGGGCTGACCACCTGGCGTCAGGATGGTATAGTGCTCGGTCATGTTGGCGACCGTATAGATGCACGGGTTCTCCTGCGGGCTGGCTTCGTAGGTGACATTCTGCTGTAAGATGTCACCCTGGGTGTGCCGAACGTGGTAGCGAATGGCGTTGCCATTGAGACTGACCCATTCTTCGAGAATCATCGGCCCATCGGCATTGGCAACCCCCCAGTATTTGGGTCGGATCTTCGCGTAAAACTCGGTTCCCCGGGTTGGGTGGGTATAAATAGCGGAAGCCAGGATGGTGCTTTCGGCATAGTATGGCCCTAGCGAACCACCCTGCACGACATTGCCGCCCGTGTCAAACCCGTGGTTGGCGGTGTTATCATTACCCACTTGCAGGTTATGGGCCGGGTTCCAGTAGTCCGAGCCAAACTGGATGCTCCGCCCTTTATCTTTGATGGTCATCCCGGCCCGGGGGTCGCCCGCCACCACATCACCTACTTCGTGGACGTTGACAAAATTGTCGTTCGGAGCACTGACGTAGGCGATATAACCAATCGTGGCGCCTACTGTCCTATCAAACCCCACCTTGATCAACCCGTTTTCGATGTATTTCCGGTCGATGTTGGCTAGCCAGCCCTGATCAGCGACGGCCACGTAGTTCTGGTCAACACCCGCTGCGTTGCTGCCCGATGGAGCGCTGCCGACACTAACACCCGGTGTGACACCAAAGAGCTTGTCGGCAATGAATGCCATGCCATCGTCATCCGGGTGCGAGTCGATCCCCGCATCCCCGTAAATACTGGGGTTTAAGGCATAGTAGCCGTTGATGAGCCGGTTGGCCCACATGCCACCGAAGTCGGCCAGGGGATAGCCCCGCTCGGCTGCGATAGCCTTGATGGCAATGTCGTAGTTGGGCTTGTCCCAGACCGAGGTGGAGAGAACGACCTTAGCAGCCGTGTTGCCCGACCGGAGCTTGTCGATCAGGGCTTTCAGCCGGTTTTGGATCTCCGTCTGACCAATGGCCGGGATCTCATCATCCCGCACGTTTTCGCCCAGCCGGATGTAGATCAGATCGGGCGCATAGCTGACAACGGGTGAGAAGCGGGTGCCATTAACCTCGTTATAGAATTCGCTCGCCGTCTTGGTAAGCTGCGACTCCATGAACGGGCCGGTCGCAATATCGAGTCCGCCACCGATATTCCAGTAACCAAAGGTGCGGCCCTCCAAAAGTGCATTACCCGCCCGGAGCTTGGCCGACAGCCGGTGCACGTAATCAAATTCAGGCCGGGTGGCAGCCATACCCCGGCTGGGGTTGTTGGCATCGACAATGAACAGGTTGGTGCCCCCGTGCTGGGTGATGCTGTTGCCCGCAAACAAGACTTTGGCGTAAGCCGCTACGGTAGTCTGCGTCGTGGGTGTGGTGACATTACCCGATGGGGGTGGTGCCACCGTCGTGGCCGAGGTGGTGGTGGTGACCTTGACCGATGCGCATATTTTACTCACGCACAAGTAGCCGCCCGCGGAGCTGATGCTGATGGTATTGGCGCCCGACAGCAACGAAACCGGTATGGTGGTCGCGCTGGTATAGGCCGGGCTGGCCGCTACGACCTGCGCGATATTGCCACCCTGGTTGACTTTCACGACCAGCGTCGCAGCGCCTTCGGTTGCTTTGTAGGTCAGTACCAGCGCTGAGGTTCCACTGGCGGGAGCGCTGAGCTGGAAGGTTTTGATCTCCTGGCTGTTGGCCGTGCACTGCTCCTGCACATTGGAACAGGCGGCCACCAGGGCTGTGGTTGTCACCGGAGGCGATACCGTGGTGGACGAAGGGGGTCCCGTCGTGGTGGAGCCAATCAGGGCATAGTTGGTCGCTCCGATGGTGGGTGTCAGACTCACGGCATAGGTGGCCGTCCCTCCGCTCTGCTGAGCGAGCAGCTTGATGGGACTGGCCGGGTAGTTGATCTGCCACTGACCCGTGAAGGGCAGCTGATTCGGGAGCGAAGTGGGTGCGTAAAAGGTGCCCGACTGAATCGCTACACTTTGCGGGTTGGTGGTCGAGAAGGCCGACCCATCTGGCTTGTTAAAGCTTAGCTTGCCGACCCCGGCATTGGCCCTGAGCGTCAGGACCCCCGCCGAGTACGAGTAGTCGAGGTTGGTGAGCCAGGAAGGCAGGACGGGTGAGGCGATGCGGGCTGGGTAGACGCCTGCCCGGGGGCCACTGGTGACCGTAAACGTCACAGCCCGGGTAGCCACAGCGCTGGTAAACGAGCTATAGCCCGTCACCCGGGGGTAGAGTGATAAGTCGCGTTTAGCCTTCACCGGGTACTTCAGCACCGAGCCATCTATTTTGGCTTTCAGGTACTGCGTCACCACCTGCGCCGGGGCCTGGCGGGTCAACAGGAGGGATATGCTCACCAGGAGCAGTAATAGAGACTTTTTCATCAGGCTAAAGCAGGGGGAGTTGGGTGTAACGTAATCCGCGTTTCGCGGTAATCGCCACGCCAGGTGATGGTTTCATTGAGAAAGCTCTTGAATTGGAAATACAGGTCTTTGGGCTGAGCCCCGGCAGCTGCGTTAGGAAACTGCCAGTACTCCAGGCCGGGATCGCGCCCTTCAAACTGGGCGAGGTAGCCGGGCGTGACCGGCCCCTGACCTTTGTCCACCCAGATGATCATGTCGGTGACGCGGTCTTCATCCTGGCAGGGCCACACCCAATGGAGCCAAAGCGTTGGCTTACCTCCGTAGGTGGCCAGGCCGCCGATCACAATGGGCTTGCGCCAGAGCTGCTCCCACTCGTTGGTCGCCTGCTCAAAGAGGAAAAATTTCGGCACCACAAACTGGTAGGGTGTATCGTGAATCCAGTTCAAATCGGCGCCCCGCTGAAAGCCGTTGGCGTAGAATTCAACACTCGCCCGGCTTTGGCCATCGTGGGTGTTGACCCCGCCGAGGTCGGTGCGGTTCTGCACGTTCATCCAACCGCGGAGGTAGTCCATGTACAAATACATCCCGATCGCGTACGTCTCGGTCCATTTACGGTTCAGCGGGCGCCGGTTGTAGGTTTCCGGATCCAGGCCCTGTCCGACGTAGTTGTACGTCGTATCGACTTCGGTGTTGAGCCGGAACTGCGCGTAACCCCGCTGCATAGCCTCCCAGCCCGCCATGACATCGGTACTCATGGGCAGGTGTTTGCTGCCAGCCCGAAAGAAATAGTACGCATAAAACTGGCAGTAGTAGCCGTAGAGCTGCTGCATCGACTTGGTGTAGTCCGTTTCCAGCAGCGGGCAGGCTTCGCCATTGACGACCGTCGTGCGGACATCGGTGCGGGGCAGCATCCAGCCATTGGTATTGGTCTTATAGCTGCCATCCCCATTTTTTTGCCACATCGTCTGGTCGTCCATCGTGTAGCGGGGGTACTGCCCTGAACCGGCATAGAGCTTACCCGCTTTGAGGAGCTGGGCCAGGATCGAGAACGTACCCAGGGGTGCCGACCGGCTAACCCCTTTGTAGGGCTCGGCAATGGAGACGAAGTGAAGCCAGACCGGCACCGAAGGGTCCGGGTCGGGTGTATTGGGGTCGAAGTTATTGGACTGGGTGGCCCGAAAGTCGAGCGCATAAGGCGAGTAGTGGACCAGCGCGCCGTAGTCGGTTGCCGCGGCTTTGACAATAGGGAACTTACGGCTGCCATCGCCTTTGAGGCGGCTTTCCATCTCCTCCCGAATGGCCCGGGTCATCAGACCCGAATGGTTGTAGTGCGCCTGAAAGGTGCCACTGTAAACTTCGTGGTTGACCGAAAAGCCTTCTATACCTCCACCAAACCAGTCTTGTTGCTCAAAGACATCCACCCACTTTTTGGCGTACAGCCGGGCGGCCCCGTCATCAGAAATAGGTACGTGGGGAGCGCTGGCCCAGGCCAGAAGCTGGGCTTTCTGCGTGTCCGTGGGTATATCGCCACCCTGCGTTACATTGGCGGCTGCGGTAGCCCGGTCATAGAAGGCCGACTCGATACAGCGCTTGATGCCCACTGGGTAGACCGACTCGCCGGACAGTGTAGCCTCCGAGGAGTGCGTCCAGCCCCGGCCGGTAAACTCGTTGTCGGCTGGATCGGTGTAGAGGTTGCCGGGAAAGACAATCGTTTTGCGGGTGTGGGTAGCAAACGGAGCCCGGCGCTTGTGCAGGGCGGTGTTCATCGCCAGCTGCGTCAGAAACGGAAACCAGTTGCCTTTGCGCCGGGGCGCTGTGCGGGCCACACTGAGTAGTGTCGGGGCCGATTGGGTTACAAACGACGTACCGTTGTAATCGGCACCCGACTTGACGAGTGTGTAGGACGTATCAAAACCGGGATCACCCAAAACACCCAAATCCTCCAGGATGCCATCCACATACGTGCTGGTGTCAGGATCAACCTCCGTTAGGGTGATGTCGTCACTTGTTGGGGTAGACCCGCCCGAACAGGGGCGAATCACCCATTTATTGCCGGCCGGCGCATCGGGCACACTGGCCACGGTATAGGCCAGGAGTTGCGCCATGAGTGTTGCATACCCATTGGCATTGCCCGCCGTGGCCGCAGCGTTGATCTGGGTGACCAGACTGTTGATAAGGGCCTGCTCGGCCGCACAGTCCACCGACTTATCATAAGGGAGAAACAGCGTTTTACCCTTGGGCCAAAGGACAACGTTCTTTACGACAACATCGTCGCTGTTGTTGGTGACGGGCACGTACGCCGTATAGACGGGTGTTGGCATAGTTAGTTTGCGATAAGAGGAACGTTGTCGGTATGGACACTGATGACTCCGCAGGCATTGGCCTGCAGTAAGGTGTACGAGCCGTTATTGCCGCCACTGGGCAGCGTCACGTTCGTGGCATAGAACCCCGCCTGAACAGGCCAGTAGGGAGCCGTACCCGCCAGGATATGGTCGGCTCGGCTGTCGTTGTAGACGGTAGCCCCGACAGGCGCACCCGCCTGGGTGACCCGGTGGAAGTTAAAGCCAACGACCGAGCCGGGCTGCCCTTTGGAGGGTAGCAGCAGGGTTGCTTCAGCCTGGCTGACGAACGGCCGGGCCGTGTAGGATAGCTGACCCGATGGGGTCTGCATATCGACGTAGGCATAGAGTACGATCTGAGACAGGGCATCAAACTGGGCCTGGGTCAGGCGGGCGTAGTTCACGCAGGACTCGGTGCCAGCTGGGTTTTGCTCGCCCACGCTGCTGATGTCAACGACATTAACATCATACGTATAGCGCACCCCTTCGGCCACCATCACGACCACCAGCGGGCGGCTGTCACCGGCCACTGTGTTTGCGGGTATGCGGACATTGCCTTCATTGTCAATATTGTCGCCTTCACGCCAGCCTTCCAGTGATTTATAGGCGATATTCGATATGTCGCTGACCTGGCCATTCGAATAGGTACGGCGCAGGCGGTACTGGCTAAACGACCCTTCGTTGATGAAACGGGCCCCGATGATAGTGGTACTGACAACCGTAATGTTGGGAGCGACAGCCCGGTTGATGGTGAGCAGAAAGGCATCCTGTACCGAGTTGCCGGCTGTGTCAACGGCCGTCAGCACAATGGCCAGCGCCCCGTTGGGGTAATCAGCGGCTACGGTAATACTCTGGTTGGCCGGGTTAAAGGTGATGCCGGCAGGTAGCGGGTATCCCACCCCCGTGGTGGCCTGGACCGTCAGGGCGTCGGTATCCGAAAAGGTCGAGGCTACCGAGAAGGTCTGTGCACCGGTAGCGGTGATGACTGTATCAGGGAATGGGTTGACGGTGGGTGGAGGGTTAGCCGCATCACGGTTAAGGATACGCACCGGATATTCATAGATATTACTCCCCAGGGTGGCCCTGACACCGATCGTTATCGTATTGGCAATGACATTACTGCCCACGCCGGGGTCCAAATTACCCGTGGCTGATCCCGTCGTTATGGTGATCCCGGGGATGTTTTGGCTTAAACTCCATTGGCTGGG
>JAQBNX010000100.1 GCA_028288385.1 Spirosoma sp. | reverse complement strand
ACTGGACCCACGACTGTTGCCTCTTTGGCGGCACGGGCCTGATTGGCTGCCGATACGTTCACATACTCTTTCTTGGGGAAATTTGTAATGTCTTCCTGTTTGCAGGGTTTTTCAACGACAGTGAGTTTTGCACTTTCAAGTTTTCCGCCTGTTGTCCGGCGAGATATTGAGTACATACCAGCTTTCATATCCATATCGACTGGGTAGTAACAAGTACCATTGACAGCCTCCCAGGCGCGTTTTTCGAAGCTACAGCGTCGGCAGTTACCCGCCCAGCGAGCCACCTCGCCTTGTGACACGCTGACCGATTTTGGGGTGTCAGCAGTTGTCGTTTTACTTTGTTGGGCATGCGCTGTAAGGGCAGAAAGGCAGCTGCCAATGGCAAGTGTAATTAAGAAGCGTATCATAAATCGTTACTTGTGTAGTTAGGGCTTTAGCTCAACTCATTATATTACCGGAGGGTTTAAACAAAAAGTCATCTGCCATAAGCGTCCGCAATGAGAGGATTGGTAGGCTTAGCAGTAAGCACTCTGCATGCATAAAACTAAAGTGGCACCTCCAGAGTGATTGTCGTGCCCCGCTCGCCAGAATCAACCAAAAACTTCGAATTGAGATAGGCAACCCGGGAGCGAATATTTCGAAGCCCAATACCTGCCTGATTATTTCCCCCTGCCCCCGGATACCACTTACCATCATCCTCCACTAATAAAGAGATATAGTTTGGATAGAACATCAACTGGATGGTTACCTTACGGGCATTGGCATGTTTAACCGCATTATTAATCAACTCGATTGCGATTCGATAGATAGTCAGCTCAGTTTCGTTATCCAGTCGTCGCTCCTGCCCGTGTGTAATGAACAGAATTTGAATATCAGCGCCGGCATCGACCCGCCGAACGGTTTCTTCTATAGCCTCCGACAAACCCAACTGGGCGAAGTCTGGTGGCATCAGATTGTGTGAAATATGACGGAGGTCCCGGATGGCCTTTTTCATCAGGCTAATGGGTTGGGTTAGTTCTTTTTCATGTTGGTTGGCATACTCGAGTTGTCCTTTGATGACCGATAAAGTAGCCCCCAGATCATCGTGCAGATCGGCCGCCAGGCGTTGCCGTTCTTCCTCCTGAGCCTGCAACACCCGCTTTAATTCGTTACGTTGCCGGGTTAATTTCTCCTTCGTATAAAGTTTAAGTGAAACGCCTACGCCTAAAGCCAGACCTGTGGAGAACAACAGCCGAAACCAGTCGGTTTGCCACCAGGGAGGGTGAATAACCACTTCAATTGATGCTCCCTTTTCGTTCCAGATGCCATCATTGTTAGAGCCCTTGACCCGAAAAGTATAGGTACCCGGGTTAAGATTGGTATAACTGGCGTACCGGCGTGAGCCACTGTATACCCAGTGTTTCTCCAGTCCCTCCAATCGGTAGGCATATCGATTTTTTGATGGATTTGTATAACTCAGTGCGGCAAACTCAAAGGAGAAAAAATTTTCGTCGTAATTAAAGTCAATCTTGCTGGCTTCCCCTTTACCGGACAAGGGCTTATCGAATAGTTTTACCTGCGTGATCACCACCGGCGGAACATGGCGGTTAACCCTTAGTTGGCCGGGATCGAACGCATTGAATCCATGATCACCACCGAAGTATAACATCCCATCCTGCCCCTTGCTACACGCCCGTCCAAACCTACTGATTTGCAGGCCGTCGCTGACATCAAAATTGCTAAAACTCTTGGTGGCGAGTGAAAACCGGGAGATTCCTTTGGAAGTAGCCAGCCACAAATTTCCCTGCTTGTCTTCTTCGATCGATTGAATGGAATTGTCAGGTAGACCGTCGGCCTGGGTAAAAGCCCGAAAGGTTTCTGTTTCATAATTAAACAGGCACAAGCCTCCACCGTAGGTGCCAAACCACAAATTACCTTTTGAATCCTGGAAGATGCTGGGCACGTTATCGGAGGTTATGCTGCCCCTTTTATGGCTGTCAGGCCTGAAATGAGTGAAGCGACCCGATTTGCGATCCAGGCGGTTCAGAGCTACGCTTCCCGTACCCATCCACAGGTTTCCGCGGTTGTCTTCGAGGAAGGACAAAGCCCAATAATCACTGATTCCTTTCGGATTGTGAGGGCTATGAGCGTAATGCACTACGTTACCCGTTCGGGGATTAAAGCTTTTAACCCCATTGCTGGTGCCCAGCCAAATTAAACCCTGCCTGTCCTGGTAAAGGGTGAAGATATCGGTGTTGCCTCCCAGGCCTGGATAATGAAGAGTATCCCGGGAACAGCAGCTAAATTCTCCGGCTTTCCGATTGAAAAGTGCTAGTTCACCCCGGCAGCTCACCCATAAGTTTCCGTCCCGATCTTCGAGCAGAGCCGTCACTTTGTAGTTAGGAAGACTTTTTGGATTCCGCGGATCGTGCCGGTAATGAGTGAAATCGCCGGCTCGCTTGTTCATCCGGTTTAAGCCGTCACTTGTTCCAATCCAGAGAGTTCCAGACCGATCGACCAGCAGCGCATTAACATATTTATTACTCAGCGAATGAGAACGAGTGGGAACGGGCCGATAATGCTGAAAAGGTTGCTGCCTGATGTTGGCTCTGTCGATTCCGTCGCCCCAGAGGCTAATCCACAATAAGCCTGCCTGATCGACCAGTATGGCTCGGATTAGATCACCACTTATACTGGAAGGTTCTGCTGGATCATGGAGCAGGTAAGTGAACTCCGAACGTGCTGGATTAAGCCGAACCAGCCCCTTATAGGTACCCATCCACAGGTTTCCCTGTTGATCCTCAGCGAAGAAACCTAAGTTTCCGTTGTAAGAGGTATTCAGGGATGGAGCAGGAACCAGTTCTTCCCTGTAACGGGTAAACGTACCGGTTTTCCGATCGAACCGGTTCAATCCGTTGTGGGTGCTTACCCAAAACGCCCTGGCATGGTCTTCATACACTTCCCAGACCCAATTGTCACTTAAACTTTGGGGATTAGCCGGATCATGCCGATACGTAGTAAAACTAATTTGGGAGGGTTTGCCCCTTCCGGCCGGTTCTACATGCATCTGGTGCAATCCTTTTGCGCTACATACCCATATGGTACCCTCTTTATCCCGATAGACACTATTGATAATTGGCAATGTGGATTTACCATTGGCCGACTTTTCGGCCAGCAGGCTGGCATAATTAAAGCGGGAATACTGGCCGGTTTGCTTATCAAACCTCCGCAATTCGGCCCCACGGTTGCAGACCCACAGGTAGCCATCCTGGTCCTCGGTCATGGAATGAATGGTACCCTGCGTGAGCGTATGCGGGTCAGGACCGTAACACGTAAATTTTTCGGTATGGCGGTTGAATTTACAAATCCCCTGGCCCATCATTCCCACCCAAATATGACCCTCCTTATCTTCCAACAACTGAATGACCGAATTGCCCGTAAGCGACGTAGTTTCCCCGGGTGTCTTTTTATACGTAGTGAAGGTATAGCCATCGTATTTGTTAAGGCCGTTGTCAGTAGCAAACCACATGTACCCCCGGCTATCCTGAAGCATGGCATATACTACATTGTTGGCAAGACCCTGGTTTACGGTGAGGTGTTCAAAACGGAGCGGTACGTTTTGGGCGTAACTATTCCATCTGATAAGTATGAAGAATAACAAGCAGATAAAACCAACCCGGCATGCGTTTTTCATCGGACTCCTGCTTATTATTCAGAGGTATATTTTTACAATCCCAATGGCTATTCCATGACGTTAAGCACTGTCTACTAAATCGTTAATTTGAGTGAAAGTAAGTAAAAAATCAAAATTTCAGTTGAAAGGACTCAAGTTTAATAGGGCCTGTTAATCGGTTTATTACCCGCCCCGGTGGGTTCTGGTGTTGACCTTATAATTCATCCACTGGTATGATGAGGGAATACACTCCGTACCATAACCGGCATAAATCCAATGGCAATACCTCGTCAACGCATTGCACTAATTGCACATGATGGCTGCAAAGAACAGTTGATTAACTGGGTCACCGAGCACCGCGACATTTTAGCCTCTCATGACTTGATAGCTACCGGTACGACAGGCGACCAAGTCGAAGAAGTATTGAAAGCCCCGGTACGCAAACTGCTGAGTGGTCCGAAAGGGGGCGACCAGCAAATCGGTGCGCTCATTGCTGAGGAACAGGTCGATGTGCTGATATTTTTCTGGGACCCGATGGCGGCCCAGCCTCATGACCCCGATGTGAAGGCCCTGCTCCGCATTGGCGTACTGTATGATATCGCAATGGCCAGTAATCAAACAACAGCGAATTTGTTAGTGACCGGACTCCTGACAAAGCCGGAATTAGTCGATAAAGAGTAAGTTAGAAAAAGTAATTACTCAGGATTCACGACCACGGGCAGATCAACCGACGATCACAACCATCAACGAACAGTTGGCAGTTGGTCTGGCCATAGTGACTTAACCAGAAAAGCATTGTTCGTTATGTGTGTCCGGGCGGTGTTGTATAGAATAAAACCTTTTTTATAACCATCCGAATTTCTGCACCAGGCGATCCTTTTGATTTCTGGCAACTGGAATAGAAACCTCACCTGTCATGACCAGATAGGAACCGTCTCCCTTATGGTACGTCTTAATATGGTCGAGATTAATGAGGTACTGACGATGTACGCGCAGAAAATTCCTTTCCTCGAGCACTTCCTGTACCTCCCGCAATGTTCTGGAGAGAAGATAGTTTTTTCCGTTACTTAAAAAAAGTTTGGTGTAGTTGCTATCGGCTTCGCAGTAAACGAGTTCTTTCAACTCCACAAAGACAACACCCGCTTGAAACGGTACGGCAATTTTAGACGGATACTGTCCTTCTTTGAGCTGATACCGCAGCAGATCAAGCTGACGTTGGTCGATGCGCTGGCGTTTCTCAGCTTTGCGTACGGCTTCAACTAGGTGGGGAATGCTTAGGGGTTTGAGCAGATAATCCAGGGCACTAAAGCGGAAAGCCCGCAGGGCAAACTCGTTATAGGCCGTTACAAAAATCAGGCTGAAGGAAATATCATCCAACTTTTCGAGCAATTGAAAGCCGTTCATACGCGGCATTTCCACATCCAAAAATACCACATCAGGCGTAAGATTGTGGATAGCCTGCAAACCTTCTTCCGGGTTGGTTAATTGCGACAGCACCTGCACCTGTGGGCAATGTTCGGCCAGTTGCAGAGCCAGCAACTGCACGCAGTCGGGTTCGTCGTCAATTATGAGCGCTTTGAGCATCCTTGCTGGATGATTAAATGGTGGAATTGCGTGCCTGTTATTGATTCAATCATTCATCCAGTCTATTATTATATTCCTTACACAGGTATCTCCACCACGACTTCCGTTCCAGCGGGTTGTCCGGAATTTTCTACCAAATCGTGTACCTGTACCTGCGTTTGGGTTTGATACAGGCGATTGATCATAGCAATCCGTTCACCAGTCACCTTCATACCAAATGACTTATGCCGAGTGGCCGACTTGCTTTTTAGTTCGGCCGCTTTGGCCCGACCGATGCCGTCATCAGTAATAGTGATGCGCAGGCAATCGGTTTGGAAAGGTTCCACTTTCACATGCACGTGGCCGCCTTCGGGCTTGTGCATTAGTCCATGCCAGATTGCATTCTCTACATAAGGTTGCAGTAGCAGTGGAGGAATTTCAATGAGGTCTGCATCGAGTTCAGTATTCATCTCTACCGTAAACCGGAGTTTATCCTTAAAGCGCATGGCCTCCATTTCCAGGTAGAGCCGTAGTGCTTCCAGTTCATTGTTCAGTGGTACTCGCTCGGAGCGGGAGTTTTCTAGTACCAGCCTAATGAGCTGGCTGAACCGATTGAGGTAATCAGAAGCTTTGGCTGCATTGTTGTTCGTTGTGTAGAGCTGAATAGAATTGAGGCAGTTGAATATAAAGTGCGGGTTCATCTGCGCGCGCAGGGCGGTCATCTGAATTTCGGTCAGTTGTTGTTCAAAGTCCAGCTCCATTTGGCGGATGTGCTGCTGCTCCAGCAGTTGACTTTGTTTTTCTACCTCAAGAGTTCGGGCATCTAATTCGGTCTCCAATTTTATGGCAAAGCTTGCCTGCATTTGCTTTTTTTCCTCCTCCACCAGTTTACTACGGTAGGCAAGGGCTAGTGAGAAGCAAAAGAGTTCAATGCACAATCCAAGCATCATGTAAACTGGTGGATAGTTGAGGAATAAGTTAGCGACAGGGGATATATTATTTAAGACGAAACTTCCGTGAAAAGGAGATATAGCAACTACATACAGGCTAATCTGACCAGTCAGCAGGTAGGGTTTTAGTTTCGTGTTGCTGCGGAAAGTTGCTACAATTAGGATTAACCCCATCAACAGAGACGGCAGCGTATCGACCAGCATAAACAGGGCGTTGTTGCTAATCCATGTACCGGTGAATACCTGGATGACTTCGGCAGTTTGAAGGAGGGCCAGCACAACCATCATCAATCGAATTACCCGCCAAAGCGAGGGCTGGTTTTGAGAGACAGCGAGCAAATGAGCCAGGAACAAAGCATAGAGTAGTCCCAGAATATGGGTGAATGTAAGCGCAACCGGATGCCCCAGATAAGGCACCGAGACTGGGGTAAGTCCAAGGGTAAACCGGGGGTTGGCTAATGCGATGATAAAACAGCAGGCTACTGCTGTGTATAATGAATAATATAGGAAAGCTTTATCGTGGGTAAGCAGATACTGGAAAAAGGAATATCCACACATCAGTAATAAGGCCCCCAGAATCATGGCCATAGCCCCTAATAGCCAGCGGTCTAGAAATAAGGATTGTGCTATTACCCCTTGCACACTTTGTGGGGTATGCAACTGGCCGGCGATGTTGTCAAGCATGATCTGGTAATCGGCCACCCGTACAAAAAAATGATATCTAGTCTGGGGAGGTATTCGTAGCGGCAGTGTTCCGTAGCCGTTTGGAGATTGAGTCTTAGGAACGCACAGTCCCTGGCTACCATTAAACTGAAAGGATCCATTAGTCTTCCTGTACAGCGAGTACACCGCATGTACCCCACCCATGTACCTGAGGTGAAGCGTGTCAGTTAGGTGCGTATTCGCCACCCGGAACTGGAGCCAGACTACCTGGCTGGTCCGGGTCATTTTTCGGGCCTTACCGCTGCGGACCTGAGGCATTTGGGATGCGGGAGCAAACCGCTGACGTTCTATAACCGATAAAGGTGTTAGGGTATCGCCAGTTGGGTCTTCGTAGAATAATGAGAATGGCTCCACGGAAATACCTTGCTCCAGAGTTGGCTGGCCGTGAAAGGTTAGCGCCGGGAGGCCCTGAGCCACAACCGCTCCCATAGAGAAAATCAACAAAAAGAGAAGGGCCACACCGCGCATATCGATCAGATGCAGAACAGGGCTTGGTTACTTATGTCAATATCGTAAAAGCATTAAGCTTTTATAAGTATACCTGCAAATTAAAACCAGTCCCCAGAAAGTCGGTGCCTTCTGGGGACTCGAAAAATCAGCGGCTTGCCTGGACTGGATTATGAGCGGCAGCCCCAGCGTTGATTGGGGTCAGTTGCAAGGAAGCAATTTTCCAGTCATTATTTTTCTTCGTAAGGATTACATTGACCATGTCAAATTCGGTATTTCCTTTCGATACCTTATGACCATCCGGCAGGGTATGGTCTTCATTTGTTCGGTACATAGCTTTGATCGTAGCCATGGCTACCGTTGGTGCCAGAAACCGTACATCTACCGGCTCGCTCTTGGCCGACCCGTACTTAAACATCGTCTCTCCAAATACCTGGTGGGCTTTTGATATTTCGGACCGGTTTTTCCAGTACATACCTACCGGATTAATCATAATAGCGTTAGGGGCGTAGATGTCGTACTTGCCGGCGTAGGTGTAATCATGGGCGTTCCAGGCCTCATCCATTTTTTGAATCACTGTTCGTACTGCTTTTTCTTCGGCATTAGACTGAGCAAAGGTAAGGCCGCCAATCAGCAGCATGGCGAGAGTTAAGCTAAGCGTTTTCATGATAAACAGGTTTAAAATATTTGAGATATAGTCTGGTTTGTCTTTTGACTATCCGAAACTACTGCCCCAAAAAACGCTGAAAACTTTTATTGTGTGAAGTGTCCGTTTAGCTGAGTGAACAGCCGGATTCATGTGTAGAAAGAAATTACGTAAAAGGCAATCTTGTGCCTTCGGGTATCTAAAGTAGGCACTGGCCAGATCGGGCACAATGACGGTCTCAGTTTCAATCGCACTAACGCAACAACATATCTGGTGTGACATCAGCAAAATATACCAAACCTCTGAGATGTCCAAAGTAGGACTAACAGCACGGCCGACTGCTTAACTCGAAATCCAGTAAAATCTAGAAAGTATGTTACTGGTTTGAGGACATATATGAGCTGTTAAACATATTATACATGAAATTCCCTTAATAAACTGTGACCATAAATGCATTTTAGGTCAGAACAGTATCAAGGTAGCTATGATATTAGAAGCTGTCTGTTGAGCCCGCTACCCAAAAGAATTTAAAAATGTGAGACTTTAAATCTTGTTTAGAATATTGGCTTCAGAGGGGTTTGTAAAAAGAGAAGTTAAGCTAAATCAAGATGCATTTGGCGATTACCAAACCATTTATGCTACTATAACTAAACGGTTGTTAGGCTTATTAGTAGCTGGTTTGGTTACTATTTTGATACTTAGTTGATTAATGCCATTAGTAGGCCTATTAATTAAACTTACCTCACCAGGTCCAATTTTGTTTTTACAGTGGCGAACGGGCATTAATGCCAAACCATTTTTATGCTTTAAGTTCAGGTTAATGGTGCATAACCCCCTAAATGAACCTTTTAAACGAACTGCTTTTAAAGATCTCCGCGTTACGGCAATTGGTCATTGGCTGCGCAAAACCAATATCGATGAGTTTCCTCAGTTCATTAATGTGTTAAAAGGGGACATGAGCGTTGTAGGCCCCCGGCCTCATGCCATTCAGCATGAGGCTGAGTACTTTAATTCATTACCCAACTATTATAAACGCTTTAAAAGTCTGCCTGGCATTACTGGCTTAGCACAGGTAAGTGGCGCAAGAGGTATAAGTGACGATATTGGTAACATGGAAAAACAACTTAACTATGATTTGATATATATCAAGAATAATTCGCTGAGATATGATACGAAAATCTGCTGGTGGACTATCAAATCAATAGTGCTGGGAGACGCAAATGCTTGGTAGCTCGAATTAATTAGTTTATAACAAAAAACTACCTAATTTTTATGTTCTTTATCTTACTCAAGAATTAGTCCTGTCCTAAGGTAATACATTGGTAGCATGCCGAATGTTACTCAGGGTAATGCTAAGCCGAAGCCCAAGATAGCCAATTTTGGCAAATGGCTGACCTATGCCGAAGCGATTAAGTCAGCGACGTCCCTGGCTTATGGCATCAAGAACGAGCCGACGCAGATCCAGTATGACCGGATGAAACACCTTCGATCATATTTATGCGCCCCTGTGCTAATGGGTGGACGAGAAGATACCCGTTAACTCATTCTTCGGCTGTGAAGCTGTCAACAACGTGGTCCCTGGTGCTTCGTCGACGAGCCAGCAAGTGAAAGGAGGGGCTATGGATCTGGACTGCCAGCGGTTTGACAATCCCCTGGCTAAAAATCAAATCTTCGAATACATCCGCAAGTACATGGACTTCGATTAGCTCATCTTAGATCACCCGGATAAGAATAATGTGCTAGGCTGGGGGCATTTATCGGCTGATCCTACACGTAGCCTTAAGATGAGCCTGAAGTTGGTGAGGCTAAAAGGCGGTGTCGTGGACTATATAGACTGACCCTTTAAGGTATAAGCGATATGTTTGCCCAATTCTGAAGAAATGCCCGAAATGAACTGTATGGACAACTACGGCCGTTAGCTATTTCAATAACGAGCGACCAGGAGTCGCTTTGACTTAGAAGGAACTGATAGGTCTGCCCTGTGTGGAAACCACACGAACCGTCTTTGCCGATAAAGGTTGCGGTTATGTTCATGGGATAAAGTTAGTCAAGCCACGTATTGCCTAATTAGCCGTTTTATTAAACGGCCGGGCTGTCTACGTGTACCGGCTTTGACGGATTAAGTTCTTATTAACTAATCTGAAGCAATCTATTGGATCAATACCTTTGAATATCAATACAGGGAAACCTGTAATGGTGTGGATAGAATTGGAAAGCCCGTTGCAGTTGCGACCGGGCTTTTTTACGCTCAACAAGATCAACTAGTTAATACTAAATCAAAAGTGACCTGAAATAAATCTTCCAGTCAGAATACCACATTCAAGTTACTATTCTTATCGTCCACATGAAACGTTGCTTATTAGCTCTACTGATACTAACAGGCTGTAGTAAATCCGAGTCCTATCTTGATTCTAGAGAACAATATCTGGGTACGTATGTAGCTAATTCAAGTTACAAATATTATTATGGGGAAGGTATCCCTCCACAAACTGGTAAAAGTTCGGGGGTTATCACTGTCAAAAAAGATAAAGAGGCCCAGAAGATTTATTTCATCTACGCAGGGTACTATACAACGACCGCCACCTTAACAGGATCGAAATTTGTTCTGGATCCAAGGACCGATGCATCAGGAGTTGTTGTAACGGGATCTGGATCATTTACAGGCAATACATTTTCCTACTCAACAGTTGCGGGCAGTTCACCCAATACTTATTTGTTTACTTCGGAAATATCAGGAACTCGTCAGTAAACAAGCTACTCATCCCATAACCGTATGCTGATTGCGTTAGCAGCAAGTAAAATACCACTCCAGCGGAATAAGCCCGCTCCATATCGTTCTTATCGAATCCAAGCAACCAGTTAAGCGGAATGCCATTTGGGTATGCTTCGCATGTCAACACCCGGCGGTGTTTAAAGACATGACACCAGGATAGCTACGCTAAACAACTGAATTTATGTATTCGAGTATTAATTGCCTTCTCGATTTCACATTTTAGGTTATACCATTTTTCTTCAGTGGGCTTCTGCTGTTTTTGAATGAGCACGTATTGATACAGTGCCCACAAGTCGCTAAGAGTAAGGGCGTTGTAGTTGGACTTTATAACCTGTTCCATAAAATTACTACTGTACGTACTTTCATATATTATAAAAATGCCCTCTTGATGTCTACCTTATCTCATTTTCATTTACTATCCGTTTGACGAAAGGCCGTGCAAATAGCACCTTTATGGCTGGGCCGGTCTTTCGATCACCTAAATAGCTATAGCTTACTAATAATGAAGAGTGATCTTGAATTGGGAGCCGAATTAGAGTCCAGACTTGTCCAGACTCTCGACCATCGCTATTATTACGGCGGCTACCTGAATAAATTCTTTCCGCAAATTCTTCAATCGGGCTGAGCTGGCGTTTGCACGATTCGTAAACTGGGCTTCACAAATAACCCTATTTAACTCGCTTAACTCTTCATATAGTTTCATGACATATTGATTCTTATTCTGCAGACGCCATTGCTCATCTTGATGAATGCGCTCCTTAAATACCTCATCTCAGATAGCGCCTGTTTGGTTTATTTGCTCTAGTGTCATGCTTTGCTGGCAGGTTTACGACGTGCGGTCGAGGTTTATGAATGTTGACTTTGTAACCTAAGGCTTTGCTACTTTAGCCGTTTTTGATGGGGTAATAGCGTTGCTTTGCACGAGCAGCTAGGCAGCACTACTTGTCAAATTTATTATTTGTTACTAAACAACATAATTTTTTAATAATATGTCTTCTTATTTATTAAGTGGTAGATACTGAAATTTAATGTAGTTTGTTCACTGCCTTGTCCTTCTCCCCTATTTTATTCGCTTTCACAAAGGCTGTGCAGTTAATCCAGCTCCTGTTAACGAGGTTCGGGGAGGTAAATCCGAAAAGATGAAGGTTAACATTGACGAGCTGTGGTTTCCGGTTAGCAGACGCCGGAAATTGGACGTGATCGAGCAGTTACAGACGTTTCACCAACCGAGGTTACTGCCGGGACTGCCTACTCCGCGTAGACTATAAAAAACAAAAGTCAACTGGGTGCGCCAGCCCATTTAACATTCTGACGTATCCCGGACAATAATTTAAATACCAATCGACAGGAGAAGAACTACGCACTTTTATGTATGCTCGGCGGGATAGGTATTCTTTTTTATAGTTTGGCAGTTCACTTACAAATAGCCGAATAACTCCTGATTCTGTGCCATGGCTTTATAGAATAGGCTTTTTGATTATATTTTTCACCGGGATATTATTTATAGGGATAAAGCTACTCGCAACACTATAGTCGGCCCTGTTGATAATCGGAGTTCTCTATTTTTTATTCAAAAGATAACGCAGTAAGCAACTCATCAATGCCATTTGGCCCATGCTGTCAGGTTTTGTTCTTTATTTGTACCTCTTTTTCTGTCACAATACGGATGACATAGGCAACTAACTTATTATCAGCAAACAAAAAAGCCATTCCTCAAGGCGGGAATGGCTTTCACGTTTTCTTAACCTAAACTAAAGCTCTTGTATAAAATCTGGAATATAGACGAAATCAATCCTCCAGACTTCGTTATTTCATTTATCAATTTCCTGCTTTCACCCGGTTCTGCTCGGCTGAAGTGGCTGAATTCCGTTGACGCTCACCTTTTACGTTCTGGTTACCAAATCGGTAGGTGAAAGTGAGGTTTACCCGACGACTCTCCCACCGCGATTGCACCCGGAAATTGATATCCTGAACTTGTGCAATGCCATTGAAGCGGTTCAGCCAGAAAGGATCGTTGACATTGAGTTTTAAATTGGCCTTTCCGTCCATTAGCTTTTTCTGTAGGCCTAAGCTGAATGCCCCCTGCGGGTTGGCCTTATAAAAACCATATTGTGACGCCGAGTTGTACCAGGCCGAAACTTCGGCGGAGAGCGTCTTGCTTAGTGTCAAAGTGTTAGACGTGTACAGGTTGTAGGCT
>JAQBNX010000775.1 GCA_028288385.1 Spirosoma sp. | reverse complement strand
ATAGGCATATCGGAAGCGGTACGAGCGAAGATCTTCCAGCCCTTCTTTACCACCAAGCCTACGGGCGAAGGCACGGGCTTAGGCTTATCACTTTCGTATGATATAGTCACCAAGGGGCATCAGGGCTCGTTGCTGGTCCAAAGTCAAGAAGGAGAAGGTACTGAATTTACTATTCATTTACCCACCCAGATTTAGTAGCCAACATCTCTAAAAATAGTCAATTAATCTATTTTGATAAATTCAGGGGGCAGGTTCAGCTACGTATTGCTAAAATATAATTGACTGGATGAGGGGGATCGTTTAATGAACCCCTCGTTTGCTTGCTATAAAATAGCTTCCGTTTGCAGTTCAAGACAACGGTTCGGCAAAACGTTCGTTTAAGCGAACGGTTCGCTGCGGGGTAGCACACCACTTAATATATATCCAAACCGGTTCGATAATACGGTTCAGTTTATGAGTTCGCTTTTCGCTACATTGTAGATAGTTAATCGAACCGCGATGAACACACTGGAACCTGCCTATAAGCAATACTTTAGAGAACTCATTAATCTAGTTCCTAAAAACTTACCCCTTTTCCGGAATTCGGGTATGTGGCAGATCCGCAGCGATGACATGGCAGAGGTTTTATACCAACAGGAAGCCCATGAATCGTTCCGCGATTTTTTAAGGAAAGCCGTTCAGAAGGGTATTATCCAATGGGATGAAGAAGGCTTACACCAGGCCGAAATCATCCTGATTGACTTAAATAAAAGGGCTGAGCACCTATCCGCTAACCTATACGAGTTATCCGTCCAAAAGAAAAAGCTCGAGGAGGAGAAAATCATGGTCGATGCCCAAATCGATTACCTAACCCGCTCCATCGAGACTATACAGCAATTTTCACCAGCCTTACCATTAAATGAAGATTGGGTACGCACGGGTATCGAACCAGGATCAGAACTTATCCCTTCAGATCGACGCTCTCAAGACGGCCGGCTGCGGACGGATTTACGAAGAGAAAGCCAGTGGGGCCAAAGCCGACCGGCCAGCATTATTGCAGATGATCGATCACGCCCGGGAAGGTGATGCCATTGTCATCTGGAAACTAGACCGGCTCGGCCGTTCACTGGCCCACCTGGTGCAGTTGGTTTCTGACCTCGAGCACAAAGGCATCGGCCTGATCAGTTTGAATGATCCTATCGACACCACAACCGCCCAGGGCCGGTTAGTGTTTCGCATCTTCGCCAGCTTGGCCGAGTTCGAGCGGGAGCAGATCCGGGAGCGCACCGTGGCCGGTCTGACCAGCGCCCGTCGACGTGGCCAGCAGCTAGGTCGACCCGAGGGTATATCAGAAAGTGCCCAACACACCGCCCGTGTAGCTGAGAGCTTATACAATGAAGGCAGCTTTTCAGTGAAACAAATTGCCGAGAAACTAAAGATTTCTAAAAGCACCCTGTATGAATATCTCAGACATCGGGGTGTAACGATTGGTGCCGTACGGGCTAAATAGTACAGTGGTTGTTGAAAAAACAAGCAGGTTGTACGTATTGGTTGAGCGATCTCCGAGGCTGGTTTGCAACCTGCTAACCGGATTTATTCGCTTGAGTTAGCCCGTAGGCTGTTAACGGCCAATCGGTTATTTTCGACTAAGTAGCCAGGAGATACAAAAGCTGACAAGACGGCTATCAATCACTTCGCCACTTGCGCTATCAGAAATCAATTCAATCTAGTCGGTGTGCTTTCTTGAGGTAAAATGATACCCCTTATACCCTATTGGAGAATTTCCTTTAACTCTCCCCTTTCCCGGCAACAGGTGCTGTCAGAACTGGCGGCTACGCATGATTTTGTATCTACAGATCAACGGATCTTCCAGCCAATAGAAGACACACTAACCCCATCTGAATTTCAGGTAGAGCCTTTTATTACTTATCGGAATTCTTTTCTACTCCGGATTTATGGCCGAGTTTTCCCGACTGAAACGGGTTGCCAAATTCAGCTTGTCATGACTTTAGTGCCCTTCGCATGGATATTTATCCTGGGAGCCGCTTCGATGTTCGCTCCGATTGTACTAGCTATTTTCAGGGAGCTCATTGCCACCGGCGAATTTGGAAACCCGCGGGTATAATCACGGGAGTGTACTTGTTTGTTATGCTTGCTTGGTTTTGGCATAGAGGCCCTGATGGCACGGCGGCTTCTGAAAGATCTTTTTCAGGTTTACTAAGTGCATTGTCTCCTTGCAGACCCGGTAAGTTATTATTCACAACACTCATGGGTATTCCTGCAGATCGACGCTTTTAAAGCGGCCGACTACGAGCGGATTTACGAAAAGAAAGCCAGCGGTGCCAAAGCCGACCAACCCCGAACTCCTAAAAATGTTGGAGCATGCTCGCAATGGTGATGCGATTGTCTTCTTTGATGAATCGTTCGGCTGCGGCACGCTATTGAGGGCAAATTATTAAAACACCTCAATTAGAGGATTTAGGATATATCTTCAGCGTGCTGGTATCCTAAATGCTAAACCCGAATTATTATAATTCGGGTTTTAGCTACAACATCCTGAAGTAGACCGGGTAGACTATTCAGTCTTCAACACCCGTACTACTTCCGTTTGGCCCTGGGTGCTGGTCCGCAGCAAGAGCGCGCCTGGGGATAGGGTCGATACATCAAACCGATAGTGCTCGCTGGCACTTGCTCGCTCAGTTCGACTTTCGCCAACGACGCGGCCCATCATATCCGTCAATGATAGGTGTAACGGCCTGTTTTCTCCACCCCTTACCTCCACCTCGACAGCCTCACGTAAGGGGTTACCTAGTAGCTTCACCTGTAGTTTAGCAGTGGGTTCCAGGCTCGCGCCCAGTCGGGGTGCACCGCCCCCATTGCAAACGGCCAGCCAGTTATAATTGAAACTGGCTTCGCCCACTGTGCCGGTTTGTTTGGCCTTCAGGGTGATAGTGGGGTTGTCGGTGTAGAGCCGTAGGGTATATGGACCGGGACTAGTGGTGGGCAACATCTCATTGACCACTGAGAAACTGATGGGTTGGCCCGTGACGCCCGCGTACTGAGGGGTGAAAGTCAGCCTACGCTCACCGGCTGTTACAGTCGCACAACTCACCGGTGTGACACCGGTGATACTAAAGAGTGATATTGGTGGGGGTGGTGGCGATGAACCTCCCCCGCAAACGGCCAGCCAGTTATAATTGAAACTGGCTTCGCCCGCTGTGCCGGTTTGTTTGGCCTTCAGGGTGATAGTGGGGTTGTCGGTGTAGAGCCGTAGGGTATATGGACCGGGACTAGTGGTGGGCAACATCTCATTGACCACTGAGAAACTGATGG
>JAQBNX010000010.1 GCA_028288385.1 Spirosoma sp. | reverse complement strand
AATCAACAGGATAAAAGCAACTTTCATGGCTTACCATTTTGATAATATTCATAGGCTATTTTCCACGTCACCTCCTGGCCGGGAGCCGCTTTCAACCGGATGTACGGTTCCGGGCAGGAGGTAGTGTGGCAGGCCCAGAAAACGAGTTTTTCAATGGGCTGGTCGGCTGTTAAATGTACCCCAGCACCGGTTTTTAGGTTTTCGATACGGATGTCATAATCAGTGGGTGTAGCACCAAAACCTTGCAGGCCAGCGCTGTAGACATTCTCTTTGGGAGCTAAGTCGCGCGAGTAGGTGAGGCTGTTACCCTGTGCGTGAATAATGGTGCCAAAGCCCATGCCCTCGGCTTTTACGGAAAATGGGAACCGGATGGCTATCTCCGGGCCGGTGGGCTGCTTGTCGAGCACGAAGAAATTGTGATCATAGACGCTCGTTTCTATTGTCTTTTTGCCCGTGTTTTTAAGCCTGTGCTCCAGGACCATTTGGGGTTTGCCCTTAATGAGCCGAACAGTTTTGGTGTACTGGTACCCGTATCCGCCGGCATCGGTAAGCTCGTGCCTGAACTCGACACTCGAAGCGGTCTGACCGGGCTTTGGTGCCTTTACCGTCCATATTCCATAATCTGCTACGTCATAGTAGGTGGCAAAGGCATAGGGGTTGTCATTGGGTTTACGAAGTAGCCCTACGCCTATTTTTACGAATGTATCGCCCGGTTTGGCATCGGCATAACCGAGGGGCGTAAACTCCTCGGCGGGCCCGTTGATGGCATCGTGTGTTTTGGGATTGTAGTTCTCAAACCATTGGTCTACGTAACGATGACCCTTATAATCAAGGTTTTTGAATGCCCCCGACCAGTCGAATCGGGTGCCCTGATAGTAACCCTGGCTCGTATCGGGCAGGTATAAGGTCGTCTGGATGATGCCGTTTGAAAGCCCAGCCTGTGGCCATTCGGCCAGGGGCATCGTGCCGGCGCATAATCCAACAACTAGTAATGTTGCGATGGTTACTTTTTTCAACGTCGTGTGTGTTTAACAGACTAATACCCCAACCCTAACAAGACGGTCGAACGAGGGTGGCTTACTCACAATCAGAGCGCCTTTCAACGGGTTGGGGTATTAGCAGTCGGTTTCCTCAAGGCGAAAGCTCCTGACTTCAATCACTGATTCAAATTCGGATTGATGGAGGTATCCGTGTACGGCAATGGAAACCAATAGTTGGCCTTGGAGATGGGCTTAATTGGTTGCAGATCCTCGGGGCTTTTGGCGGCATTGGCGTCTTCCACTTTTTCAAGCCGGATCAGGTCAAACCAGCGGGTGCGCTCACAGGCAAACTCCCAGGCCCGCTCCTGAACAACCGCATCGGCAAACTGGGCGGCTGTCAGACCGTCACCCGGCGACAGGGCTTTGGCACCCGCCGGTAAGCCCCGCAGGCGAACCTGATTCAGGGCATCATACGCTGCCTGATCCGGGCCACCCGTACCCCGCGCTTTGGCCTCGGCATAAATGGTCAGCACGTGCGGGTACCGCATCATGACCGTTGGCAGCGAGATGCTGGACGTAACAACATTGCCTTTGATGTACCATTTTTTGTAGTACGGGTGCTTTGTCAGGCTCTGCTGCCAGGGAATCTTGGTGGCTCCCAAGCCAAATTCCGTACGGAACGTAGCGTCTTTGCGGGGGCCTTCGGGAAAATTTTTAAAGAAGTTAAGCTCGGCAAACATATCATCCCAACCGCCTTCTTCACCGGGCATGGTGGTGTTGCCATACGTAGCGTTGGCCGTGCCACTGCCGCCGGTAAACCCTCCAATTTGGAAGACAGACTCCGGAAGAATAGCCACTGCCGGGTCATTTTCGAAAACGGCCGCAAACGTAGGCATTAACGCAAATCCATACGTAGCCCGGTTGTCAATGACTTCTTTGGCTTTCGCTGCTGCCAGATCATACTTGTCGGTCTGCTTTAGTGGCCAGCCTGCCATGGTCAGGTAAACATCAGCCAGAAACGCCTTCGCTGTGCCAGCGTTTGGCCGACCAGGCTCGCGCCGGGTGTTGGGCAGCATAGTTTCGGCTTTCTTCAAATCGGCAACGATTAGCTCATAGACCTGCGCGGGTGTCGATTTCTTGATGGTGAGCAATTCACTCGAATATTCGCCAACCGTGATCAAGGGAATACTGCCGTAAAACCGGGTTAACCAATAGTAGGAGAACCCACGAATGAAGTAGGCTTCGCCCGCAATAATGTCGATGGTGGCTTTGGTGCCAACAGTTTTCGAATAGTTATTGATTACATTATTAGCGCCCTGAATGGCCTTATAACAGCCATTATACACTGCTCCCGACCGCTGATTCGTTGTTGATACGTTAAACTGATCGAATTCGCGCCAGTCGGCTTTGTTGCTGGCGGGGTGCGTCGTTACGTCGTCGCTGCCAATGGTGGCTGCATTGGCCGAGGGATGAAGAAAGCCATACGACCATTGGCTGCCTAAGCCCCGGTAAGCGCCGGTCAGGGCCGACTCTAACCCGTCCTGGGTCGAAAGAACGTTTGGACCGTAGAGTAAGCCGGTCGTATCTTCTTCGAGGTAACCCTTGCAGCCCGCCAGGAGCATGGCTGCTATTCCAATTATTGCTAACGTTTTCATAGTCTATAAAGAAGTTTAGAAGCCCAGATTGATGCCCAGCGTATACTGTTTGGCGTTTGGATAAGAACCATAGTCAATCCCGATGGCCGTATCGGTACCCGAACCCACCCGCGCCGACTCAGGGTCAGGACCTTTATACTTGGTGATTGTCAGGAGGTTGGTCGCACTGGCAAATACCCGGATGCTCGCCTTGTTATGAATGAAACCAGATGGTACATTGTACGAAAGACTGACGTTCTTTAGCCGAACAAAGCTGCCATCTTCCAGGAATCGGCTCGACTGGGTGAAAGGCTGATACGTTTTCGTAAAGGCCGGAACATTAGACGTTTCGTTGCCGGGCCGGTAGTAATCCCGGATTTCTGACAAGATGAACTGACGCGCATCGCCCGAACCTGACAGGGCAGCCGCCCGGGTGTAATTGAGCTTATCGACGCCAAACACCCCATTAAAGAATACGTTCAGCGTCAGCCCTTTGTAACTGAACGTATTGTTCCAGCCACCGGTTGCTTTAGGGAAAGCGCGACCGATGATCTGAAAATCATCGGTTGTTATGGTGTTGTCGCCATTGAGGTCCTGGTAATGCGGATCGCCCGGTACGCGCCCCTGTTTGGCCGCCTGATCCGCTTCGTTAGCCTTCCAGGTGCCTAAATAATTCAGGCCCCAATAGGAACCCAGCGGTTCGCCCGGCATCAGCATGAACTCGTTGGTCGTAGACATACCCGCGCCCACGCCCGTGCCCTGGCCCAGCCGTGGCAGCCCACCCAAACTAATTACTTTGTTCTGTAGGGTGGAAAAATTCAGGTTTGTTTCCCAGCGAAATCCGGCTCTGTCGATGGGAGCACCGCCGATGGAAAACTCAACCCCCTGGTTTTGAATTTCACCTACATTTCGGGCTTGCGTACCGCCACCGGCATAGCTGGGTATCGCTACGTTCAGGAGCAGGTCGGTGGTGTTTTTCTTGAAATAATCGGCTTCAATACGTATCCGACCGTTCAGGAATTCCATTTCCAGGCCCGCATCGACTTGACGGGTTGTTTCCCATTTCAGGTCTGGATTCCCGGGGTTCCCCAGCATTACCCCCGCCGTTGCTGCCGTATTGTTGAAGGCCGAAACGATGGTGCCATAGGTCGACAGGGTTGCGTAGGGGTTGATGGCCTGGCTGCCCGTCATCCCCCAGCTTCCGCGAAGTTTCAGGTTGCTGAATACGTTGAGTTTCTTGATGAACTCTTCCTCCGATAACCGCCAGCCAACCGCCAGGGA
>JAQBNX010000684.1 GCA_028288385.1 Spirosoma sp. | reverse complement strand
GTTGGTAGAGCACTGCCACCAGAAGCAAACTGCCTAAAGCCGTTGTGGACAAGGCCGTGCCTGCAACACTGACCAGGCACGGCAGCTATAGCCCATAAGGTGATGAAAATGCTTGTATCGACGCTGTTTATATACCCGATTAAATCACTTAGTGGCATTTCTGTAACGGCAGCCCAGATTGACGGGAGGGGGTTACGGTACGACCGGAGGTTTATGCTCTTCACACCCGATGGCCAGGCCATGACCCAGCACAAACATCCCCAGATGGCTTTGGTGGAGGTGAGTATCAATGAGCAGGGCGAAAGGGGAAATTGGCTCAACGTCTGGCATCGTCACCGCCCAGATGCCGCATTAACCATTCCCCTGGATGGCCCAACGACTTGTGAGGGGCCAAGAATACCCGTCACCATCTGGGAGGATCGGGATGTATTGGCCGTGCCGGTTAGCCAGGAAGCCGACCAATGGTTTTCGTCCGTCCTGAATGAGCCTTGTCAGTTGGTGTTTATGCCCCCAACTACGCATCGACTGGTCGATCCAGCTTATGCCCAACACGAGGAGTGCATTGGTTTTACCGATGGTTACCCGTATTTGGTCATTGGACAGGCATCTCTCGACGACCTCAACCAACGATTGGCTCATCCCATAGAGATGCGCCGGTTTCGGCCTAATATAGTGGTCAAGGGTAGTGAGCCATATGCTGAGAATGACTGGACTGAGCTTCGGATTGGCGACCAGGTTTTTTATCCCGGTGCTCCTTGTGGGCGATGCATGCTGATTAACATTGACCCCATAACCGGACAGCACAACCACGAACCTCTAAAAACCTTAGCCACCTACCGACACCAGCACGGCATGGTTGTATTTGGTCAGTACGTGTTGGCTAAGCCACCCATTAAGGGTAATTTGGGCAGCGTGGCTGGCGATTCGCTTGGGGAGGACGGAATCATTCAGGTTGGGCAGTCGGTAACCACAGTTGTTTAGTCAGAAACAATGCTGCACTACTTGTATCGTATGGAGACGTAGCGGTTAATCGTTAATGATCGTGACGTGAAACATACACGGGAGATTCGGGCAAATGGATGTCTGTGGAGCCGGTTCCTGATTACTTTTGGGCTTCTCTACTCTAACTACAGACTTCCATTGACGTTATACCACATTGCTTTTCCATGACCTGGTACGAAGTTACGAACGCCGACACCATTGCATCCCCGGCTCTGCTGGTCTATCCTGAACGTATTGTTTCCAACTGTCAGCAGACAATCCGGCTGGCCGGTGGACCTGACCGGCTACGACCACACGTTAAAACGCACAAGATGCGGGCCGTATCGGAGCTATTGTTGTCTCTGGGCATCCGTCAGTTCAAGTGCGCTACGCTCGCTGAAGCCAGGATGCTCGCCGACCTTGCCGGAACTATCAGGCCTCGAACCGACGCTCAACTGGCGAATCCGGATATAGAAGATTTTAGCCAGGAGAAAACTCTTGATATTTTGGTGGCCTACCCACTCGTTGGTCCGGCCATAGCCCATCTGGCCCTGTTACGGGTTGAATTTCCGGCCGCACGGTTTTCCTGCCTGATCGACGCGACAGCCTCCGCCCAGCGCGTGTCCGATCAGTTTCTGGATAATCCACTCGACGTATACATCGATCTGAACGTAGGCATGAACCGCACGGGTATCAAACCCACCGACGCCTTGTCATTATGGACCTTTTGCCAGACATTGCCGGGTATCCGGGTGGTGGGGTTGCACGCCTATGACGGGCATATCCGGGCCACCAATCTGGCACTACGTACCGAACAGGCTGATGAAACATTCGCTTTCGCCGACGGTGTCAGAGAAGCTATTACTCGAACGCATGGCGTTACGTTGCCCATCATAATGGGTGGTACGCCTACGTTCGCTCTGCATGCCCGGCACCCCGATGTGACGGTTAGCCCAGGTACGTTCGTGTTTTGGGATGCGGGTTATGGCCAGCTTCTGCCCGACCTGCCGTTCGAGGTTGCGGCCGTGCTACTGATGCGGGTAATTTCGATCATCGACGACCAGACGATTTGTTTAGATCTGGGACATAAGGCCGTTGCTGCCGAGAATCCCCTGCCCCGCGTCGTTTTTCTGAATCACCCGGATGCCGAACCCATTGGGCAAAGCGAGGAGCATATGGTTGTTAAGGTGGCCAATGCCCGCCAATTTCTGCCCGGCACGGTCTGGTACGGCGTTCCGGTTCATATATGCCCCACCGTTAACCTCTACAATTCCGTCAGTGTTGTTGTTAATAACCAGCACATCGATACGTGGCCTGTTACGGCGCGGGGGCATTGAATAATCTTTTGCATGCCTATTAACCCGGCATTACAGCCATGAACAACCTATTATGTTTATCATCGATACCCACCTCGACATAGCACTCAATGCCCTTGAATACAACCGCGATTACCGCTTGCCAGTAACAGCCATTCGGGCGTCTGAGCAGGGCATGACCGATAAAATAGACCGGAGTAACAACGTAGTGTCATTACCCGACTTGCGCCGGGGAAATATTGGTTTAGTGGTTGCGACGCAGATTGCCCGGGTCAATACCGGGCCACGCTTGGCGAGCAACGGGAATCTGCCCGGCGCAGGCTGGAACTCACCCCCGCAGGCCTGGGCCATGACGCAGGCACAGCGTGCCTGGTACGAAGCGATGGAAGCGGAAGGAGAAATGGTTCAGATTAACAGCCGCGCTACCCTCAATGCGCACGTTACCCGCTGGCTTGATACCAACGAACCAGTGGATAAGAAGCCTATTGGGTATTTGTTGAGCCTGGAAGGAGCCGACTCGCTAATCAACTTGTCATACCTAGAACGGGCATATGCGTACGGACTACGAGCCATTGGGCCGGCGCATTACAGCACGGGCCGCTATGCGCCCGGGACGGGGCTATCGGGACCGCTGACGCCAATGGGCCGCGATCTGCTCCGCGAAATGGACCGGCTCGGAATGATCCTGGACATTACGCACCTGACCGACGAAGGGTTCGACGAGACAATGTCCTTGTACAAAGGGCCGGTTTGGGCCAGCCACCACAACTGCCGAACCTTGGTGCCTCACCAACGGCAACTAACCGACGACCAGATTCGGGTGCTGATCGAACGAAAGGCCGTCATTGGCGGGTGCTTCGACGCCTGGATGATGCGGCCCGGCTTCACGCAACGCGTCAGTAACCCCGCCGACTTTGGCATCACCATCGCTACGATTGTTGAGCATTATGACCACATCTGCCAACTGGCAGGTAACTCGCTCCACTGCGCCATAGGTTCCGACCTCGACGGTACCTACGGGCGTGAACAGTCTCCCACCGACCTCGACACCATTTCTGATCTGCAAACGCTTCAAGGAGCGTTACTCAACCGAGGTTATTCCAATACGGACATTACGAATATCTTTCATGGTAACGCACTGCGTTTTCTGCAAAGTGCGCTACCATAGCGTGTATTAGTCCACAATCGTACCAGCAGTAAATTACATAATTGGCTATAGCCGTTGCGGTATCTACACGGTCCGGCAATTGCTAAGTTCAAACGCGACGGTAGCGATGTAGCTGCGACCGTTGAAAACGCAATCAGGTTATTATATAGCAGCCAACATTTTGCATTGCCGAAGTTTAGGTCATTTATTGCTGAGTAAGCCCGAACAAAAACTAAATAGAAAGTAAAAAGCACATATCACGAATAAATGCTAAATAAAAGACGTCT
>JAQBNX010000667.1 GCA_028288385.1 Spirosoma sp. | reverse complement strand
AAAGTTCAAACATCATTAGAGATAAAGTAAGTACCCACTTAGCTACATCATTCACTGACCCGAAATGCCTAATTTGAAAAATCTCTGCTGAACCCTCATCTGTTACACCAGCTTTGCCCTGTATGATGTCAATACCATGTGTGGGGCCTGACCAATGACGATATACATTATCGTAGATACCCATAAGCTCTAAGCGTTCTGCCATTTCTACTATATTTGGTGGGCCATTAAACATCCTATATCATGGTGGATTTTTCTTACCTTGATTTCTTAGCCGCTGATACTCCTGCTCTGCCTTTTGGTAGACTGGCTCCTTCAATCGTTTTTCGAAAGAACTTTTCTTAGCTTGTATTTTAGGATCGGCTTCGATAGGCAATTTGACGTTGTTGGTAAACTTGTCTTTGTTTAATCTTATTCTAAGCTGCTTTCCCCTTTCAGTTGTGGGATCTGCGTCTTCACAGGACTTTATCTTTTCATGTAAATGCCAAACTAAAAAGGCCATACCTCGATTAGCAGTATCTTCTTTAAAAAGATACTCCAAGTTGAAATATGTCTCTAGCATTCCTCTTAGAATGATTTTGCACGGATCTACAGATGACTCTTTAATAAAAATTGATATCGAATCAGTAAGTTCTAAAAAGTGCCGAAAAGACATCATAATCGGAGTATTATAGGCTTCGAGTCTCCTAACTTCTGTATCCCATTTTAGTATATTTGAGCCAAAATCGACGAAAGAGTTAATAACCGTATTTAATTTACTCATCAATTCTTCTACAGCCGGATCAGCTTTTCTGGGTATAATATTATCAACAGGGCCATACATAAGCGCACTTAGTTTATATTTTTGGGGTTTTCATAAAGTTTAAACTGCGTTAGCATTTACATAGAGTAAATAGCCAAATAGCGTCAGCTTTCTGCTAGTTGTGCTATCCAAACTTCATGTTCATCAGCAGCTTTCCCCAACTCAATAAGACGGTTAAGTATAGTTAATCGGTTGTGGCCTTCCAGTAAGTGATAAGGCTGCTTCAATACTTCTCCATAACCTGTCTTAAGCTGCCGCTCTGGGTTCCGATTTTCTAGAATAATAATCCCAGTATTCCATGTTCCATGCTCAAGCATGTAATCCGCTATCCAATATTTGCCTGAGTTAACAAAATAGTGATCGATACTCCGCATTTCATCTTTAAATCTCCAATTTGAACCGACTATTTCTTCTCCTGGGATATCTTCTTTGCGCCAGATGTGCTTAGTAAAGGAGAGTTTTGTAAGATCAAGAGTATTAAATAAAGTAGGTAGCCCATGACCAAAGTACAGCCAGGAATCAAGCACTTCTGGTGGCCAGTCAGGCAAATAGTTTTCTTGCATACGTAAAACGTATGCGGCCGATGTCTCACCGGTCAATGGGTCGAAAGTTTTTTGGGGTAACATGATAGAATATAGGAATAATATTTTGGCCACGATCAAAAACCAGATATGTGCACCCATTATTACCAGCCTGATCATGGCAGTCGATTTAAAAGCATAATGCAATTACACTTGTTCAATTTGTATTCTATTGGGTGAAAGCGGAGTGTAACGCTGACCAATTTGCCGTTGAATAAATCGTAAAACATCACCTTCAAATTGGCTATCGTTCAGATCGATTTCGAGCCACATATCATTCGAGCTAGTTTTAGCCGCAAACCGATAATAGCCGGTTGAGAAACGGATTAGCTCAGTGGACAAAGTATCAATATCGATTCTGATGTGACGCTGGTCAGCTTTATTATGTTTACCGATTTGCGCAGATTCAGTGTTCGAGTAACTTCGGATGTGAGGTACTGGATAGTTAATATAAGCTTTAGTCATGTCTCTAATATTTTATTTAAATATGGATTACGAATTTTTATAAGTTTGGTGGGAATGGATTGTTAAGCGTTACGTATTCGGCTAAATTCACCCCTTTGTTCAGCTCGGCAAAGTAAGATAAATTGATACCTGATGCTTCTACCACTGCTTTGCTTCCGTACTGTTTAATTTGATCATGAAACTGAATACCAAACAAATGTATCCAGACCACTAGTTTTTTACGGGGCGCCTTCTCGTTTACTTCCGCTAAAATTTTACCTAACTCCTCAAGTGTCATGTTCAATACATCTTGTTATAAACTACAGTGCAAATATACGATATAAAACTCTAAACTCTAAAATATTTTTTTAGAGTTTAGAGTTTTATATCGTAAAATTTAGATAAACAGGGGTAATATTTATACTTTCGGATGTTAGTAGCCAACCGTCCGCAACGACTTAAGGTACCAAATAAAATGTCCTAACAAGCCCAATATTCTAAAATTGCCCGATTGTGCTAATATATTAAATCCGTTTAATTAAAGGTAACAAATCCCTATAATTGAACTATGTATATCTGTGTTAACCAGCAGGTTATACACATTATAGAACTTGGCCTAAATCGTTCACAAAAATCCTACAATAAATGAACGATTCTTCGAATTGACCGACCACCCCTTTTTAAGGGCTTATTGATTTATTTTCCCGTCTAGTTTACTTCCCGGATGCGGCTCTGCCGCATAGAGCGTAATCACAACACGCGCACCAACGGCGGCAATCCTGGCGAGTATAGTTGTCGAAAGATGCTGACTGAACACCCTGGGCTTATCTGCGCACTCATAACCGATATCGAATTCGCGACGGGTGCATGCCGCCCACAGCTTACGGGATGGCTCCTCCAACGCATCAATTGCCATGAGCATCACTCCGATGTTCAAGTCGGGCTCTGAGCATGATCGAGTTGTCTCGAACGTCGCCGACCAAAAGCCGTTCTGGCCAGGTCCGACGTAAAGCGAGAAGAGCACTCCATGACTCACCAGCGCCTCGGCAAGCGGAGCCAGGTCATACGGAGCCAAAAGGTTGAGATCTGTGTTGAGGTAGCAAAATTCGCGTTTCATGGGAGCTGCCGGGCGTCGTCTACTGGTTCAAACACTGAGGCATAGCTGTAGCGACTGTGCTAAGTTTGTTCCTAGCGTTGACTGACGGTTATGGCTCTCAAAGTTAATCCGTTAGGCTTTAGTTGACCATAGCACTTCGATGTGCCATTGGCGTAACCAAGGCAACCAGAGAGATTAGAAGCTGACAACGTTGTAGCGTTATAAAACCAGGGTAATACACTTTATCAAACTCAAAAAGTATGAAAGTATGCGTGTACTGTGCTTCCAGTGTCAAAGTGGACAAGCTCTATTTTGATGCGACTGAAACACTGGCTCTTGAGTTTGTTAAGGCCAACATGGAGGTCGTGTATGGCGGTGGTGCTATCGGTTTAATGGGTAAACTGGCCGATACCATCCTGTTGAATGGTGGGAAGATCAAAGGCATTATGCCCCGCTTTATGAACGAAGTGGAATGGGCCCATAAAAATGTTACGGACTTTGAGTTTACGGAGACCATGCACGAAAGGAAAGCCAAATTTTTAGAAGATATCGATGGACTCGTGACTTTACCCGGTGGAAGCGGTACGTTGGAAGAACTACTAGAAGCAATTACGTTAAAGCGGTTGGGCCAGTTTACCAAGCCTATTGTCATTCTGAATACCAACGGGTTTTATGACCCGCTGCGGGAGATGTTAGAACGGTGTGTTCGCGAACACTTCATGCATGAGAAACACTTGGCGATGTGGTCATTTGTGGACCGCCCCGAAGAGGTAATTGAAGCGCTGGTTAGCGCCGCAAGTTGGGATGAAAGTGCGATTAATTTCGCGACTAATAAGTGAGTTGAACGTATGGGATAGATCTGAGCGAAGTATAAAACCTAGGCTAGTCCTAACCTTGTACATTTCCTAGAACAGTTCTATAACTATAAATATGTTAGTTTACTTTATCGAGAACTTGACCTACTCCCTGAAAACAAGCTAACCTGAACTATTTCAGAGCCTAGCTCAAATAAACTTCGAAATATCAGGCCATGCGTATCGGCAAGCAATCGATGAACCACCGCCTGGATTCTCATGAGTTTCCCATCCTTGGTTGATGGCTCCTAATTTCTCGTAAAATATTCGGGCAGGCGTGTTTTGCTCTAAAACCCATAAGAAGAATCCAGATTTTGAATTTTTAGTATAAGACCAACGAGCTGCCGACTTGATAAGAGCCGTTCCAATACCCTGGCCTTTATGACTAGCTTGTACGTGCAGATTATCGAGTAGCGTACCCCAAACAGGATCATAATTGTAGTAAGCACAACTAAATCCGCAGAGTGTTTCAGTTGATACAGCTACGATAACGTGTTGATCTGGTTTTGATTGATTCAACCGTTGTTGCCAAACTTGACGTCTATTTTGAAGTACTGGTCCATTTAGAAAATCATCATTCCAAATAGCTTTATAGTTCTCTTGCCAACTTACGCTGTGCAATTGAGCGATTAGTTCGGCATCTTGGTGAGTTGCTTCTCTATATGTAATCATACGCTATTTCTGTACGAGTAGAAGGTATTAGATCAATTTGTATTACCCTACCATAAATGAACAGTTCGTTGTACTGGCTTACATCTCCCATCAATAATTTATAGTCAAAACAGTTTACAAAAAGGTTGCCTTTCCTGAATGCTCACACGGAAAAATACAATATATATGACTTTCGGCATACCTTTTGTCTCTAGCCATCAAGGCGGAATAATACTATTTTAAAGGAAAAGAAACTGGGTAAAATAGACGTTTGTTTAATCTCGATAGATAAATAGTCATAGACTTTAGAGTCAACACGTTAAAGGAATGTCTATTCGGGCTCAACGCATAGTGCTGCCTTCAATGAGGGGAGATAAACTGTTAGCTGTTGTCTGCTTTAGGACATTTCAGCACGATAGTAGCTTTCGCTTGCAATTTTGTTGCCGTTCAGCCCATTTAGCATGGCTAGCTGCCCTATGTGCGTGGCTATATCTAAAATAGGACCTTGCAGTAGTCTTTTACCAACGTCATCCTCAATGGGAGTGATTTCAATCGCTTTCTGCAGTTTGTGTAGCCCATCAACCAACCGATTCCGTTCACCATCAAAATCGAGAACCTCCGGAAGTGGACAGTTAAAATGGCCTTCCTCAATCATCGTAATCGTTTTGGTCACCAGATCATCCATGTGGTTGAGAATTTCATTTGGGCTTCGGGTATGGCTACTAATCCTATAATCCCCAAAGTGCTCCGTTGAACCGTGGGTTACTTTCAGCAAGCGGTAGTGGAGGGCTTTGACGGCATGGGCTAGTAGTTGGGTATCGCTCATACATAAAGAGTGTTAGGGTTACTGTGCGCGTAATCGGCTACCCGGTTTCAGGAAACTATTTCTCCATGGCATAGTGACAAAACACCTTCTGGGCTTTGCCCTGCTCATTCAATTGCACAACTTCACTAGCCAGCCGGGCATTCACCGACGTGTACTGAATGACCAGCGTATCGATGCCTACAAAAACGGTTTGCAGGGTAAAATGCAGGTCAGGGTAGGTGCTTAGGCCCACCCGGAAATAGCGTTCCAGATCATCTTTGCTGGTAATACAGCCCGATTCATTGCATGTAAGCAGCGGAATCAATGGAGAATAAAAGGCAAGCTCATCGGCATAATGATCCAGAATAGCGTTCAGATCGTGCGCGTTAAAGGCACGGATCCATTCCTGGGCCCATTGATGGGCGTCCTGTTGGGTCATGATATTTTTACGCGTTTGATCCGTCTGTTTCAAGGGATTGATTTGGATTCAGGTCCGCATCGGTAAAATGCTCCTTATGGCTGGGCTGGGCAAATTTTACGGCGTTAAACTGGCCCGATTCGCCCCTGGGAATGGAAAGAGACGTCCAGTGCTGGGCCAGCATTTTCCCCACGTAAACCAGTTGCCCGATGTGGTACGGATAATGAGCCAACTGCCGGTTGATGGCCTCCAGAACCGAATGGCCCTGATTACGGATGTAGATGGTTTTAGTCAAGTCTTCTTCCCGCAGCGATTGGAGCGTATCCAAAAGCACGCGCCATCCCTCCTCCCATTGTAGGAGTATCTCCGCCCGGGACTGACTAGCCTCATCGAACTCATTGTCCCGATCGCGCCACTCTTTTTCCCCATCGGTGGTGAGAAAATCGGTCCAGCGACTCCGCATGTTACCCCACAGGTGCTTCACCAGCACGGCAATACTATTACTTTCCGTATTGTACTGCCAGAAAAGCGCGTCATCGGGCAGTTGCATCAACGTTTTTTCGCCGAGTAGCTTATAATACTCAAATTGGCGGATCGCACTCTGTAAATAATCGTTCTGCATGAGGTAAGTTGAGTTAGAGCCAAAATCAGCGGGTTATTCCGGATAATAAGGGCGTTCAGGCCAATGAACGGGCAATGCAGTCGATCACGCCGTCTATTTCGTCAGGCGTGTTAAAGTAGTGGGGCGAGAGCCGAATGACCCACTCTACCGCTTTCCGCTGGAAATCAATCAGGGCGGAGCCCGGATACTGCACGGTAAAGACCACTCGCCCACGTCGTAAGGCAGTTTCCAATGCGGAGAGCGATTGGCGGGCCTGGTGAAATGTCAGGATATTGCCCAGGTGGGTACCCCGGTCCAGCAGGGTAATACCGTCGAGCTGCCGCAGACCCGTACGAAGTCGGTGCATCAGGCATTGGTTCCGCTGGCTAATGGCTTCTATACCTACCTGATTGGCGTACGCAATGGCTTCGGCTAACCCTACGCTTAGCAACGAAATCTCCTGCGGCTCAAACCGGCGGGCACCCGGCTGCAACGCATACGAGTCCGGACTGGTCCAGCTAGCCGCCCGGCGGTCAATAAACAGGGGCGACAGTCCGGCCGACAGCACGCGATCCGATACGTAAAGAAATCCGGTGTTACGCGGGCCGCGCAAAAACTTCCGGCCCGTTGCGACCAGAAAGTCGGGCCCAAGGCGGGTGACATCGAGCGACAACTGGCCCACCGATTGAGCTGCATCGAGCAGATACCAGACGTTATAGTGCTGGCACAGTTTACCGACCTCCTCAGCGGGTAGCACCAGGCCGGAGTTTGTGGGCATATGGGTAATGGCTACCAGCACGGGTCGGTGACGCCGTATTAATTCCTCCAGATGAGTCAAATCAAGATCACCGTTGGGGAGTTCATTAACCCGATGCAGCCGGATACCAAACCGCTGTTGCATGGATAGAAATGCCAGTTGGCTGGAAACATAATCCTGGTTGGTCGTTAGAATCGTATCGCCCGGCCGAAACGGAATGGCCGATAGCGCCTGAATGGTGGCATCCGTAGCACTGTAGGCATAGGCAATATGGTCCGGTTGGGTGTTCAGGAGGCGGGCCGTTTGGGCGTAGAACCGGTCGATCTGGTTCCTACGCACCCGTTCGACTTCGTAACCACCCAGTTGCGTTTCCTCCTGGAGATACGTTAACATCGCCTTCACCACGGGCTGAGGCATTAGGGAAGCTCCGGCGCTATTCATGAACAGGCTGTCGCGACAGCCTGGTGTATCGGCTCTCAGCCGGTCTATATCGAAAAAGGAACTCGTTGGGGATTGCATGGTGCAAAAAAAGCCAACCAGGGCGTATGGCAACAGATACACATTTCCACGTAAAGAACCGTACAGATAGTTTTCTCGCGCCTTAAGCAAAGCCCGAAACTGTACGGTTCACTTTAGCAATATCTGTATGGTAGTACGTACAGACACAACGGCTACTTTTGTCGGGTAAAAAAACGGCGGTATGCCGCCTGAACTATGGGCCTATCCATGCCTCGCTATCAGCAGATTGCCCAACAGCTTGGCGATAAGCTGCGGCTTGGTATGCTGGCCGAGGGGGCTAAACTCCCGTCTGTTCGCTTCCTTAGTCAAGAGCTTGGCGTCAGCATCAACACCCTGCAACAGGCCTACTATTGCCTGGAAGCAGACGGGTTGGTGGAGGCCCGGCCCCAGTCGGGTTACTACGCCCGAACCCGGCTGGAACGGATGGGGCAAGTACCGCACAAATCCACGCCCCAAGCCACGGCCCACCAGTCCCCTCGGTCGGATCAAGAGTCGGTCCTGTTGAGGCTGATGCACCAGCAAAGGCAGCCGGGCTGGCTTGCTTTCTCGTTGAGCGTCCCGGCTCCCTCGCTGCTGCCAGTCGGTAAGTTGACAAAGGCGCTCCTGCAAGCCCAGCGTGAATTGCCGCATGGTGGCATTGAGTATGAGCTGATGACCGGCAATGCGGCTCTGCGTCGGCAGATTGCCCGGTTTGCGCTGTTCTGGGGCAGCCGACTCACCGACGAGGAGATTATTGCCACGGAGGGTTGTACGGCCGCGCTGACCTTATGCCTAAAGACGGTTACCCAGCCGGGGGATACCGTTG
>JAQBNX010000653.1 GCA_028288385.1 Spirosoma sp. | reverse complement strand
ATTGGTTAGTTTGCAGACAAAAACTACCATTATGAGCGCAGTAATTAACAACAACAGTGTGTTTGTCATCACAGGCACAGATTTAATGGAGTTCGCTCGACACTGCATCGAGGAGTATCGGGCGGGGGAAGTCAAACCACCGCAGGACACCGAGTACCTCACCCCGCCCCAGCTTGCTAAAGCCATTGGCCGTAGTCAGGAAAAAATCAGAGCCGCGATACTGGCCGGTCATTACGGAACTATCGACCGCTCGGCAGTCAGGCCGCGTATGTATGCAACGGTCACTGAAGCCCGCGCTTATCATTTTGGCGGGAAACAGGCGAAAGAGAACAAGGTTCTTGCTCGCAAGAAAGGCCTTTATACTTAAGGTCGTTTGAATACTATAAGGGGCATTCTCTCTTCTTGTCTTATCAATTCAGGAGTCCCACCATACTACCGTTTAATATATTTTTGGTAACACACTTGTTACATTGTATTTTTTACATTACTTTCATACTGTAACTAAAAGAGGGGGCAACTCTATAATCACCGCACATTTACCAATGAAAGCGAAAGACATTACCGAAGAAGCAGCCGACCGGCAACTGTTCGTCATGTTCCCATCGGAAATTGACGACCTGTTAAATTTGACTGAGAAGGGCGGCTATGCCTGCCACATCGGAAAGTTCCTGATGTATCACTACCTCTTCGACCGTCGAACCGGAACCTCACATGGAGAGGCAATAGTCAGGGCTAAGTTATCGCTGAACGAGCCTGTAAACGTGCAGGTGGCACGGTAAAATGAAAGAAGAGTTCTCCAAGCTATCCAAATCACAGACGCAACAGGTTTGCCGCAAACTCGGTAAGCTTGTTGCTGACTGTGGGATCACCCACCAGGCCATTGCCGATAAGACCGGTTATCTAAGACCAAGCATCACGCGGCTACTCAGCGGGCGATTCCCTCCCCACCTGGACTACCTATTCTGCATTCTGGCCGCAGTAAATGACCTCACAGGCCACGATTATTCACTAAAGGACATTGACGTGCCCGCGAGTGAAGTAGAAGGAAATTGACCAAAGAAAAACCCCAACGCTGAAGTTTGGCGACCGTAGCGGAGGGGTAGTGTTTCACTTAAACAGTTAAAACAATGCAAATTAACTCCCAACAATCTAACGGCGCAACTGCGCCAACCATTATCCGGCTTGAACTCCACAACTCTGTTATGGTCCAAGAAATCCATTGGGCGATAAGCTCCCGCATCGAAACCCTGATCGAGAGAGCGACCAAAGAAGCCGCCGACACATCTTTTCAGCCGACCCCACCCGACACAAAAAAACGGCTGGGTTGGCTACAGGAAGTCCATTCAGAACTTATGGTTGCTTTAATTGAGTATTCCAAATAGTAACCCTACCCGACACGATAAACGCCCTTCCGTCGAGGTTGGGCGTTTTCGTTTACAAGTAAGTATTAACAGCTTGCCATTTAAGGATTTAATGCGGACGTAGATTCAACATACGCAGTACCCAAATAGCCATTATGGCCGTTAACCTCTGCTTGCCAATATGAATCACTATATTTTGTAATCTTAACAACAGCCCCTGCTGGAATTAAATAAACCGTTTTTGAAGTGTAGGAAGGTGACTCTTTTAACGGAGAGTTACTTATAACCCCAGCAGATAACTTCATGCTTTGGTAATTGTGGGCAAGAAAAGCATCATAGTTGGAATCAATATTTGAAAAGTGTAAATAACCAACTTGATTGTTAAAAGTAACATAATAAAAGAACTCACACTGTCCTATTAATTTCACCATACTACCTGATGGTACCCATACAAATGCAGTCCGGTCAAGCGAAGGATACTCACGCATGCCCGCGTATGAGGCAGTTTTAACCGATACCGAATTGACGAATATAAAGGTTTCAACAGGGGGGCTGGTTGGGATGCTTTGCCTCCTTGTGGTGGTAGGAGCGTCATAATTAGTTTTAACAGGTGTAATGGGTGTCTTAGGACCCTCATTTAAGTCAATGACAGTTGGGTAGCCACTATAACTTGGTGATGGAACAACTGTAGGGTAGCCACTATAAGTAGGCGGTGGGTTATAAACATTACCTCCAGTGATCTTGCCTGTGTTGGGGTTATAGTTTCCAGGGTAGCTGTAGTTGTCTGTGATAGTATGGTTAGGTCTGGTTCGTTCGTACGGTTGAACGTAAGTGCCATTGCTACGAAAATGCCCTCTCACATGAACTTGAGCAAACAGTTCAGTACCCGCCTGCGCGTAAAGTAGGCATAAGACAAGGAGTCGGAAGAATCGTAGTCGTTTCATCATATGGCAATGATAAAAATAAGCACGGCTACACCCAATAATACTTCGTAAGCGGTAGAGCTTCCAACTTCCAGCACTCCGTAATTAGAAGCAGGGCGATAAGCCATACCTTTATAGCATGAGGAACTACATTGTAATACCGGACACGTCATACAATGAGCACTTTATATAAGAAACGGTATTAATGAAGATATGGTAGAATACAAGAATATAACAAAAGAAATAAGTGCTCTGAAATCAATTGCGCGAAGTGGTGAGACGGATAGTTTTCTAAATGACAGCACGAAGATATTTAATGCGGGGTCTCAATCAATTTCATTTATTGGTCGTGATACGGATAAATCATATGAAAGTATAGTTGCTAAACTGCTTAATTTTAAAAATATTCAAGATACAATATCTGAAAAAGAATTTAACAAAGCGCTTGTTAGATTACTACAAAATTTGTTTGAAGAGCAGAGGGATTGTACCCCGGCCGATGCCAAAACTTTGTATTCCAGTCTCTTAGCTTTAGAAGTGCAAACATACGAAAGATTCTGCCCCCTTTATGGTGTTAAAATTCTTTCCGATAAACTCGAATTAGGCCCATTCTGTATTTATAATGCGGACATAATAAAAAACAAATTAATTAAAGATTATAAGTACGTTAGAGAACACCCAGAGACCTATTTAGAAAATCTTGATTCTCCATATCTTATTGGGTTGAAAGTTGTTGCCCGTGATAGCGAAAAGGCAAAGGAATTATCAGAATCTTATTTTCGATCTTTTGAAAATGTACTCTCCTATGTAATCGGCGATTTAAACCATATAAAATGTCCTGGTATATTTCAATTTACCGAGCCGAGAGGTATTAGTACACTATTGCATAATGGGAAGACAGTCATATCAACGAATGAAAATTTAACCGTGAGTGTGCCCGTCAATTTAGATGATGAGAGTTATAACAGCCAGGAAAATGGAACAGGTGAGCTATGGAGTCTAATTACCAAACCTTACCAAGCTAAAACTGATATTGAAAGAAGGATATTAACTGCTGTAGAGTGGGCAGGTCAGGCAATACGGGAACTTGACATGAAAAAAGCCCTAGTCGAGTTTGTTTTTGCTTTAGAAGGACTCTTAAAAATGGATAGCGAAGGTATTATCACCCCTTCAATCATTAGCCAAATTGGTGATTGGCTGGCTTTTATTATTGCTGAAGATGTATCAAACCGAGTGAAAGTAGTGGATATGTTTAAGGAAGTTTACCGAAAACGCTCCGCTATCGCTCACGGGGGAGCTAAAAATATACTACGCAGTGATTGCATAAAGGCTTTCTTTCTTTGCCATCAGGCAATCCTTACTTTACTTATTGATAAAGAACTTTCCAAAATTAAAACAATTAAAGAATTAGATGCATGGGTAATTCAACAGAGGTATAAGTAGAGAATTTATGATTTAATAGGATGCAAGGGTTACACTATTGAACCTGCTTTATCCAAGCAGTTTGTAGATTTTGTACACTATTTGTACCTTCAGTTTGATATTTTTTGATTAAATATCTAGTAGTCAACACGTTATATTAAGTAATTACATTCTGTATTGGAAAGTAACCCCGACTTAAACCACTACAACTTTCTCAGGGTAAAACGTACCTATATCAAGCAGTTGGCAGCCAAGTGAACCGAAGCTAAGTAATCTCTTTTATCCAATTAACTGCTTTATAATCTTAAAAGTGTTCAGAAGAGTCTAATGGCCTTCCGTCTACTGTGTATATACTAAAAAGTATTAACTATAGTATGAATAGACAAAAGGCTTTAGCATAGCTTGTGAATTCAAGCTAGTTAAGATAACTATGACCATTACCTCATTATAGTCGGTTTAAGCTGAACGATACAACTCAATATGTGTATAAAGGCGGAAATAGTAATACCATAGTAAGAACTGTCTAGGCGCTGAACCGAAGCAGAAATAAAAATCAGTTATGAAAATTATTGATATCCGGGACCTAAAAGGGCCTAACTACTGGTCTATTAGACGCCACAAGTTAATTCTCATGCGATTAGACCTGGAAGAACTAGAGGAGTATCCCTCAAACAAAATTAATGGGTTCTATGAACGACTAAAGACGCTTATTCCCAGTCTGTACAGCCATGAATGTTCGGAAGGCAGGCCGGGCGGTTTTTTTTACCGGGTGGAGCGAGGTACCTGGATGGGTCACATCATCGAACACATTGCACTGGAAATTCAGACACTGGCAGGCAGCGATTGCGGCTTTGGCCGCACCCGCAGTACAGGCGAGTATGGCGTATATAATGTTGTTTTTGCCTATCAGGAGGAGCGGGCTGGTCTTCACGCAGCTCATTGCGCCGTCAGGATCGCCCAGGCACTGGTCAATGGGCAGGACTATGATCTCAAGGCCGATATTGCCTTCTTAAATCAACTATACGAAACCGACCGGTTAGGTCCCAGTACGACGGCCATCGTTAATGCCTGCATAGATAAAGGCATTCCCTACACCCGGCTCGACGCCCACTCAACGGTTCAGCTAGGTTATGGCGTCAAACAAAAGCGTATACAGGCAGCCGTTAGTAGCCAGACCAGTAACATTGCCGTTGAGTTAGCCGCTGACAAAGATGAGACAAAGCGCAGACTAGAGCAGGCCAACATCCCGGTTCCCATGGGCGAAGTGATATACTCGGAAAGCGATCTCGAAGATATACTCCGGCGCCTTGACTTTCCACTTGTCGTTAAACCACTGGATGGCAATCATGGCCGGGGCGTAACGACCAACATTCAAACGGTGGAGACGCTTTTCAACGCCTTTCTGCTGGCAAAGGAGCATGGTGATGCCGTATTGGTTGAGCAATATGCCCAAGGCGATGACTACCGATTACTGGTGATCGATTTTAAACTCTGCGCCGTTGCCCGGCGTGTTCCAGCCCGGGTTGTTGGCGACGGCTCATCGACAATCCAGCAACTCGTTGATGAAGTGAACCGCGACCCCCGGCGTGGAGACGGGCACGTAAATCTGTTGACAAAAATTAATCTCGACCAGGCAACTCTAAGCCTTTTGGGCGAACACAGCCTTTCGCCTGACTCTATCCTGGAGGCTGGACGGGAGCTATTCCTGAAGAAGACCGCTAATCTTAGTACGGGGGGCACCTCGGTGGATATGACCGATCGGGTGCATCCTGAGATCAGATTAATGGCCGAACGTATAGCTCGAATCATTGGCCTGGATATATGTGGCATTGATTTGATTGCCAAGGATGTCACACGTCCTGTTCGTTCATCGGGCGCAGTCGTGATTGAAGTGAATGCCGGGCCAGGGTTGCGAATGCATACACACCCATCAGAGGGCCACCCACATAATGTCGGTAAAGCGATAGCTGATATGCTCTTTCCAGACACGAGTCCCCTGTTGCCTGCAGGGATGCCCATCCCTGCAGACTCGGGCAACGGCCGTATACCAATCATTGCCATTACGGGTACGAATGGAAAAACAACCACGACCCGGCTTACCCGGCATCTGGTAAAGCAGGCAGGTTACACAGTTGGATTTACTACGACAGAAGGAATA
>JAQBNX010000794.1 GCA_028288385.1 Spirosoma sp. | reverse complement strand
GATCCGCGCCAGGCTCACTTGCAGACTGCCGCCGATGACGCTCGTCGTCTGCCGAGTCGGGACCAGCAGCAGCGCGTAGGCACGGGAGTACAGGCCCAGCTGGAGCGGCCCGAGGAAGCGCCCGACGAGCAGGTTGTCGCCGTTGCGCACCAGGTAGTTGATGAGCGTGTACCCGTAGAAGGGCCGTGCGAAGACGAAGAGCTCACGGGCGGCCGTCCGGCTCAGTGTGAGGGCCGGGGTCCACCGGGTCGCGAGGTAGCCCCCGATGACGGACACGCCGGCTGAGCACACGGCTGCCCAGGCGAGCGCGTAGACGCCGTAGCCGAGGGCGGCCAGCATGACCCCGACCACACCCGACGTGATGACCGTGCTCACGTCGATCACGGCCATCCGGTTCATCTTCAGGTCCCGCGTCAGGATGGCCCGTGGCACCGCACCGAGGCTGCCCACGACCAGGCCGCAGCCGAGCAGGACGAGGACGAGACGGAGCGACGGTTGCCGCACGAGGTCGGCCAACAGCCCCGAGCCGAGCACGATCAGGGTCGCCGCCCCGGTGCTGGCGGCGACCTGGATGTACAGGGCGGCTGACTCGTGACGCCGATCGATGTGGTGGCGCTGCGTCAGCGACGTCGCCAGCCCGGTCTCCGAGATGATGCCGAAGACACCGACGACCACGGAAGCCAGCGCCATCCGTCCGAAGTCGGTCGGGCTGACAAGGCGTGTGACGACCAGTGCCGAGCTGAAGCTGACGATCTGGATGGAGACGGAGGCTCCACTGGACCAGGCGATCGCGCGGTAGACCTTGGGTCTCAGCGGCGTGGCGACGTCAGACGCCCCGGACTCGGTCGGCGGGTCGTTCCCGGTGACCACGAGAGCTTGAACGGCGCCAGGGGCTTCCGGCGTGCCGGTCGCCTCGGAGCGCAGGCCGAAGCTCGGCAGTCGCCGCGACCGCTTGGCTGCCGGCCCCCGGACGGGCTCGTCATCGAGCGCCATGCTCGACCTCCACCCGGTCCGCGGGAGCGGAACGTCGTGGCGTCTGGGACGGGAGCAGCACCTCGAGCAGCGCCCGGCCGTACCGCTGCTCCGAGAAGCGGGCCCGGACCTGGTCACTGCCGCGACGACCGAGCTCGAGGAACTCCGCCTCGGAGAGTTCGAGCAGCGCCGAGATCGCGGCTGCCGGGGCCGGCGCGTCATCGGCCGGGACGAGCCGGCCGCCACCTCCGTCGAGGATCTCCACGAGCCCTTGCACGGCGCTGGCCACGACAGGGCGGGCTGCGGAGAGCCCCTCGACCGCCACGTTGCCGAACGGCTCGACGCGCGACGGCACCAGGACGATGTCTGCGGCGATGTAGGCCGGCCCCGCGTCGGCGACGAAGCCTCGCAGTCCGACGCGCTCTGACACCTCGAGGTCCTCGGCCAGTCGGAGCAGCTCCTGCCGGAAGGGGTCGTAGCCCTCGTACGCGTCACCGAGCAGCTCCAGTTCCACGTCCCAGCCCTCCTCCACCAGTCGGGCCAGCGCCCGGATCGCCACGTCCTGACCCTTGCGAGGGCTGAGCCGCCCCACGACGAGCAGGCTCACGCGGCCGACAGGTGGCGGCTTGGACAGGCCGGCCGGAAGTGGCATGCCGTTGTGGACGACGACCGGCCGCGGCGCCCAACGCGCGAACGCGGAGCCCGCGACGAAGCGCGCGGTCGCCTGGCTGTTGCACACGATCTCGTGGGCCAGGACCAGTTGCACGAGCAGGAGCACGCGCGTGAGCCGGCCCGCATGGTCCTCGGCCTCGTGGACGTGGCACACCACGCGACGCCGGGTGAGCCGTCCGGCGAGCAGCCAGGTAGGCACGGTGATCGTGTTGGCGTAGACCACATCGGCGTCGACCTGCCGGATCAGCCGCATCTGGCACCAGAGAGCCCGCACCGACTCGCCCGCCAGGACGAGCAGTCCGCGGAGCGAGAGGGCACTCTTGCGCAGCACCGCCGTCCGGCAGCTGACGACCCTCGCTCCGGCGGCCCGCAGATGCTCGTCCAGACCGCCGGGACCGGGCAGCGCGACGGTGACGTCGCAGCCGGCGTCGACCAGGCACCGGGCGCTGCTGGCGAGCATGCGGTCAGCACCGTAGAGCTGCGACGACGGGTGGGCGAGCAGGACCCGGGTCACCACCGACTCCGCACTACACGACCGGGAACGCCGGCCACGACCGAGCCGGCCGGGACGTCCTTGGTGACGACCGTTCCGGCGGAGAGCACCGAGCCGCGGCCCACGGTCACCCCGTCGAGGATGATGGTCCCCGCCCCGATCCAGCAGTCGTCTCCGACGACGATGCCGAGTTCGGTCGTGCCCTGCACCCGGATCGGCAGGTCAGGGTCGTCGAAGACGTGGTTCTGGCTGTGCAGGGACACCTTCTGTCCCATGAGGACACGCTCGCCGATGGTGACCCCGCCCGCTGCGCCGAGGTAGCTGTAGTCGCCGACCGACGAGGAATCACCGATCGTGATGCCCTTGGCCAGCTGGCCGAGGCTGCCCGAGCACTCGAGGATCGCG
>JAQBNX010000614.1 GCA_028288385.1 Spirosoma sp. | reverse complement strand
GTTATCGATCTGGTCCAGCAGGGAGTCAAAGGTTCGCTTAATAACCTGCCGGCGGGCCTGTTCATCGTTCCCACCCAATATACCATCGGCTCCATGGCTGGTGGGTAACGTCCGCTGAAGGTGTTGTAGGGTAAGTTTCATGGGCGTTAACGGGTTCTTTATTTCGTGCGCCACCTGCTTGGCCATCTCGCGCCAGGCCGACTGTTTTTCGTTCCTGGTGAGGGCGCGTCTACTATCCTCCAGTTTAACGAGCATGCGGTTATATTCCCGAATCAGCAGCCCAATCTCATCGTCGGAGTTCCACGGCAGGGGGTCATTCGGCCGGTCCAGATTAGTTTTACGAATTTTCTGCGTCAGCAGCCGCAATGGCTTAGTTAAAACGTTTGATGCGAAGTACGATAGGACCAGAAAAAACAGAAACAGCGCCGTGAAGATGCTCAGAGCGGGTGCAAAAACGTCGATGATCTGCCGGTCTAGTTCGGAGCGGGCATAAAAATAGGGAATGCTGAGTATGCCCAGCAGCCGGCCGTCATACGATTTAATACCCGCATACGCCGTTCGATATTGCCGATTACCCAGTGACTCGTTGAGCAGAATCTGATTCTCCTTGTCTTCGGCAATACGGATATACGCTTCAGGATTTATTCGTTTAGAGAGGTAGTTACTCTCATACATCAGCGGATGCGTAGACGTATAGAGTTGCCCCTGGGCGTCGAAGAGGTTAATGTCGATACCCGCATCGCGGGCAGTCTTGCTCAGTTCTTCATCCAGGGACGCCTTACTACGTTTTTTTGCCTGCATGTGCTCCTCCAGATACGTCAAAAAATTAGCCGCAATATTCCGGGTATTGCTGATGTAATCGTTTTCCTGATTGGTAATATTATTGGAACCGATGACACTGAGTATAATGACAATGACCAGCAGAAGGGGCATAAAAAACGCTACGTTCAGCAGAATCTGAATACGGGTTGAATAGTTGATGCTAAACTGCAGGAAGCCGTATTCGATGGCATTGGCGATAATACCCAAAACGACCGTCAGCACTAGCAGCAGGAATACAAACGAGAAATTAGAGAATATGCTCCGATAGGGGTACTCGGCCGACGACACCACTACAAGGCGGCCATCGCGGCCCCGCTGCGCTACGTGCAGGAAGTCATTCGATGACAGCCCTTCCCCAAAGAGGGATGCATTGGCCAGCATGGAGGGGGGTAATTTTCGTTCGTAGTTATACGTGCCCGTACTATACAGCAACCGGAGTGTGGAATTTCCAGTTGGTCCCACCACGCCGGCCGACGAGGTGGCTGCGGGAATTGCGGGGGCTGGAACATAGGAACGCTCACTGCTGTAGACAGCGTAGCTGTATTCACGAGCATCAGGGTTTTGACTGAACTTCGTATCGATCAGCAAATCGGGATAACCACTGGCAGGCCCCTCGCTGCGCAGCCGCAGGTCGAGCACAACATACCCAACTGTATCTATTCTGGCAGCCGTGGGTATTTGAATGGGGCGGAATACCGGCCGCTGAACAGTCACAAAACAGATGTATTGCTTGACAACCTGATTCTCCCCTTCGCGAATTAAATAAACCCCCGGATACTGGGTTTGAAAGGCGGGACGCCGGTAGCGATTTCCCAGGCTGATCAGGGTGGCAGCATTCGGGTTTAGGTCTAAAGGGCGTCCAGTATTCCTAAATGACGACACACCAACATCGTACTTACCAATGTATTTATCCAGATGCAGCACCTTAACCCGTTGCTGAATTCGCTCCCGCACCAGCAAGGTATCGATTTGCAGGAGACGGGCAATTTCGGCATCGCGGGCAATGGTTTGCCTGGCTTTATTCAACAGAAATTCACCCAACTCGTCGTTCTCGGCCAGAAGTTGCTTGCCAAACTCACGCTTATAGACTAACTGTTTCCTGACCTCCTGACTATAAACGACGTAGGCTGTTGTTACCGCGAAAAAAAAAGCCGCCATAAATAGGTAGATCGACGTTTTGTAACGGAACGTATATAGCGTTTTGGGCAGGCCACCCACGTAGATAAAGAAAAAATACCCTCCGTGGAGCAGCAGAAGGCCGTTTAGTCGCCAGCCAAGCAACGCAAGAAGCCCTACTGCTATGACTGTGCCCATCAGGATTAGTAGCAGGCCCCGGCTTGTGGATTCGGCCCGGTTGTAGCGCACAAACAAACTTCCCAGCAGGTGCATTACCAGAAAATAGATAATGGCAATGGCCACTATCAGCACCAAACTCGCTATTTTCAGGAGAGAGAACCGAATGTTCAGCGTGATGTCAAGCGTAAACGGCGACTTCTCATAGATATGATTAAGCTCCGTGTAACAACGACCGAAGACAACGTAGCTCAGCACAACGAACCCCACCGAAAGCACCGTGCGAACCCGTTGGGGCCTATGCAGCAGATATGTGTAGCTTCGGGATCGGTAGTAATACCGGACCCAGTACAAAGCCAGGACAGCTACCACCAGCGCGTTCAGCAAAAGATCGCCGAGTGATGGCCCTAATATGGATAAATAGTAAAATTTAGGATTGAACAGATCCGTTTCAATAAACAAAAACGGCACCCCAAAATAAAGCATCACCGCCCGCATCACAATCAGGTACGATGCCAGCCAGCCAAATGCCCATTCATACTCTCTTTTCCTGCGGAGTTGGCTTATCAACTGTAATACGTAGAAGCCAAGAAACAGGGTCCCCAATGATGCCCAAAAAACGGTATTGACGGGTGTCGAATGATTGCGGTAGGCATTAAGTCGGGGTGGCATCACCGAAAACAAAAAAACGCCTTTGTTGTCGGTGATTGCCTGGTACGCGCTTTGAGGCTGCTGGCTGATGGCTGCGGGGTCGAGCGCGAATAACAACGTATTGTAGCCCGATTGCAGGAAGGCATTATTTTGCGGGTAGGATCGGAACACATTCACCAGCGAGAATACGTCCCACGTCCCGTCTATTCTGACCACCCGTTCGTGACTAACCACGTAGCGTCCCTGCTCAAAATCGACCAGCCGCGGAGAGGTTCTAGCCGCTATCTGGCCATAGGCCGGAATAAACCGGTAATCGGACCAGAATACGAGCGCACTGTCTTTGAATACGTAATATGGATGCTGGGTTTTAACATTCAGCTCGGCAAACGTAGGATTAGTTGTGCGCTTGAGCAACGATGCCACATCATGCAGTTCCCTGGTACTGACGCCCATTATGGCCTTAACGCGCTCCTGAACCGTGTTTACGTACTGTTCGTCGGTTGCATTGGGGGCGTTACGTTCCAGCACTACATAACAGAATGTCGACAAACATACCGACACAATTGCCAGTACGAGGAAAAGATGTCGTTCAATACGCTTCACGATTCAAGTTGTGGTGAGTTGTCGTAGAAAGACCTAAAATCGTGCCATATAGTCGGAACCCTACATATTAGTTCAAGGGCCAGCAACACAACAACCTGATTTTAAGTGTATACTAGGTGCTATCCGGCTGGTTATCTATTTGTCCACGGTATAGCCACCGGTTTCGTAGCCAATTTCAGCACCCAAAACGTAGAGTAAATGCTTACGGTCGATAATGACACGCACCCCGTCAACGTTATACACTTCGTCGGCCGGACCCGCCGTGTCGAATCCTAGTAGCCACGACGAGCCACAGCCACCACCCCGCACGCCCACGCGTAGTCCATATTCGCGGGGAATTTTGTTAGCCAGTAAGGTGTCCAGAATCTGTTGCCGGGCTTCGGCCCGGACACGAACGGGGTTGTCAAGCATGGTACTAATGCAGAGGAAAGTCTGTTTACTGTAAAATTACCCAATTTGCCCAATATTATTCTCCCCCTATGGAGCTGTTAAGCGATTTTCTGAAGCTGATTGTACCCGCTGGCCTCGTGCTCTACGGTATGTACCTAACTGTCAAATTACTGCTGGAGCGCGAAGCCGACAAGCATCTTTTTGAGGTTAATACCCGCTACACCGATACCGTTGTGCCGGTGCGGCTACAGGCTTACGAGCGGATGGTATTGTTTCTCGAACGTATCAGCCCAAACAACCTCTTGTTGAGGCTAAGCGGCAGCAGCACCACCGCTCTGGAGTTTCAGCAGCGGCTGTTGCAGGAAGTTCGGGACGAATACAATCACAACCTATCGCAGCAGGTCTATATGAGCCAGGAGGTGTGGGATCAGATTCAGGCTGCCATGAACGATGTAACAACGCTCATTAACCAGGCCTCGGGCGATACCCGCCCTGACGCTCCGGCTCTTGACTTGTCCAAAAAAATATTCGAGCGGATCATCGAAAAAGACCGGCTACCAACGGCTAATGCCCTAAAAGCGGTAAAGGAGGAAATTCAGGCCATGTTCATGTAAGCTTAAAACACCCCGGCCGATAACGTCATGGCCTTTTGAAACGCTTCGGGATTGATCGGGGGTGCCAAGCCTTCCTTGGCGAGTGTCTGGATGATTTCCTCGGTTGGCAGGTTGCCCGTCAGTTCATCAGCTGCCATGGGACAGCCGCCAAAGCCACGTAGCGCACCGTCGATGCGACGGACACCTGCCCGCAGAGCCGCCTGCACCTTACCGACCCCTTCACCGGGGCGCGTGTGCAGGTGGGCTCCGAACTCGACCTGCGGAAACTGGGCGATCAGGGGCCGAAACAGGTTTTCGATAGCCTCGGGTGTTGAGGATCCAATGGTGTCTGATGGGGCAATTATGCTAACACCCATCTGCACCAGCCGATGGCTGAATTCGCCCACGAGTTCGGGACTGTATAAATCGCCGTAGGGGTTTCCAAAACCCATTGACAGGTAAACGACCAGTTGTCGGCCTGTCTGCAGGCAGCGCTGCTGAATAAAGTTGACTTCGTCAAACGCCTGTGCAATGGATTTATTCGTGTTGCGCTGCTGAAACGTTTCGGACACCGAAAGCGGAAAACCAACGTACTGGATCGTCTTAAACGCAAGAGCCTCCTCTGCCCCACGCCTGTTGCCGACAATGGCCAGCAGTTTTGTTTGTGTTTGAGATAGGTCAAGCCCAGCCAGCACCTGGGCCGTGTCCTGAAGTTGTGGAACCGCTTTGGGAGAAACAAATGAACCGAAATCAAGCGTATCGAAGCCAACCTGTAACAAGGTGTTCAGGTAGCGGATTTTAAGGTCTGTCGGCACGAAGTGCGACAGACCCTGCATACCATCGCGGGGACATTCAACGAGTTTCACCGACGAATAGATTGAGGTTGGCGAGAGAGCGCGGCCAGAATCAGCATGACAACCGCACAAATGGCTAAACCGCCGGATTCGCGGGCCATCTCGATGTTCATACTTCGCATGCCCACTTCACTAAACAAAAAACCTTCAAAGACGGGGGGCCACTGATAAACCGCTGCCACTACGTAGAGTACGGCCATTAGGGCCAGAAACCACCAACGGGCCATTCCGGTATAGGCCATCAGGCACGCCACAGCCGCAGCACCATAGATGGGAATCCAGACTTCCGGATCGGGATCGTTGTACTGAAAAGCGGCAAACAATATGAACAACAAACCAAAGACGATTGCCAAAATTTTGCGCATGGGTTAAAAGAGTTTTATAGTTAACGTAATCAGCCTTCAATACCACAGCAGCCTATGAAAGTGAGGCAAGGTGAATGGTGGTGCACATCCTATTAATTACAATATTGTGCTACGGCGTTGGCTGCGTCGGCATAACCCAGCTTTTGGGCTTGTTTCAGGCTCAGACATCCACCTCCGCGCTCATTTTGCAACAGTTGGGCCAGTCCTAATCCATAGAACGCTTTGCCAAATTCCGGATCGGCCTGAACGGCCTTCTGAAAATCTAACGTAGCGTCTGCCAACTGCTGCTGCTGATACCTGAGATTACCCCGGTTGTAGTAGGCAAGCGCGTTTTGAGGATTTAACGTAATAGCCTGCGAAAAATCGTTCAGCGCGGGCTGAATTTGATCCTGCGCAGCAAATAATTGTCCCCGGTTCAGATAGATTTCGGCCGCCATGTTTCGGCTGGTGTCGGGAACAAGCCGGATGGCATCCGAATAGTCTTTCAAAGCACCGGCCTGATCGCTCTGCGCCACCTTGAGAAGCCCCCGGTTGTAATAGGGCCGGTAGAAACCTGGATTGATTTTGATTGCCTGATCGTAGTCCAGCCGCGCACTGGCGTAGTCTTTCAATTCAAAATAAGCGACCCCCCGCGAGTTGAACGCTTCCACATTGTCATCATCGGCCTCAATAGCCTGGTTCAGCACCTGGACAGCTTCCCTAAATTTACCTTCTTTTAAATAAGTACGGCCCTGCTCGACGTACTGGCTCGACGATTGACAGGCGCTGATACTGAATACGGTACACCAGATAAGCCTCCCTAAACGCTTCATAAGAATCTGTTTTCGAATCAAAGGTACGGGCGAAATTTGGTCGTTTAATGAATAGTTACGTAACTTTGCATCGGCAAATCGGTGCTACCAGCTCCTGCTGAATCCCCCAGGTCTTGACCGAAGCAAGGGTAAGTGGTCGTAGCGGTGAGACATTGGTTTGCCATTTTTTATTTTAGGCCGGTTCAAATCGAATGGCATTGACCGCCTTGCCTTGTAGCGGTTTGTGCGTCTTAGCTGTATCAGGCCGTAACATTCCTGACCCATCCCATGGACCTGCTTACTCAATTGACCGCATCGTACCAGGATGCGTTCCATACCAGCCCAATTCACGTGTGCTCCCCTGGCCGGGTTAATCTCATTGGCGAACATACCGACTATAACGAGGGGTTTGTCTTGCCGGCTGCCATCGATAAAGCCATCTATCTGGCCGTTGGGCCGCGCTCCGACAGGCAAATCCACCTTATTGCCCATGACCTTCAGGAAACATACGTTGGTTCGCTCGACGATATCAAGCCGGTTCAAACCTGGGCCGATTATATCCTGGGTGTAGTAGCGCAGTTGCGTCTGGCGGGTCATGAGCCGGGCGGATTCAACTGCGTTTTTGGTGGAACCATCCCCATTGGAGCGGGCTTGTCATCGTCGGCTGCACTGGAGAATGGAATGGGTTTCGCCCTCAATGAGCTATATCAGTTAGGACTCGATCGGATCACGTTACTGAAACTCTCGCAACGGGCCGAAAACGACTTTGTGGGTGCTAAAGTCGGTATCATGGACATGTTTGCCAGCATGATGGGTCGCGCCGGGCACGTAATCAAAATTGACTGTCGTTCGCTCGACTACAGCTACGCTCCCTTGCGCATGGATGGTATCCGGATCGTTCTCTGCGATAGCCGGGTGCAGCATTCGCTCGTTACTTCGGAGTATAACACACGCCGGGCCGAGTGCGAATCGGGTGTTGAGATTTTAAAGAATTTTTACCCCGAAATCCGTTCCCTGCGCGATGTGACAATGGCGATGCTCGACCTTCACCTGCGCGACACCAACCCACTGATTTACCGCCGGTGTGCCTATGTTGTGCAGGAAAACCAACGCCTACTGGACGGCGTAACCGCACTCGAAGCCGACGATATCCGTGCCTTTGGCCAACTCATGTATGGTTCGCACGAGGGCTTAAGCAAATGGTATGAAGTAAGTTGCCCAGAACTGGACATACTGGTCGATATTGCCCGCCACCAGCCCGGCGTGCTCGGTGCCCGCATGATGGGCGGTGGTTTTGGCGGCTGCACCATTAATTTAATACGCGAAGAGGTTCTCGACGCATTTACGAGCCTGATTACAGCGGAGTATAAAGCCAGAACTGGTAAAGATACGTACATTCACGTCTGCAAAATCGAAGATGGAACGCACCTAATTAGTCCTGCAACTGGTCATATACCGGGTTGATCTAGTCGTCAACTAGGACATTGGCAAACGTATAGGCGGTAGCGTCCCAATCGGAGTTTTATTCTTTTAACCCAATTATATTATGAAGTTTTTTATTGACACGGCCAATCTGGCTGACATTCGCGAGGCTCAGGATATGGGTATCCTTGATGGCGTAACAACAAATCCTTCATTGATGGCCAAGGAAGGCATCACCGGGAAGGACAACGTCATGCGGCACTACAAGCAAATCTGCGAGATCGTGGACGGCGACATTAGTGCAGAAGTCATTTCGATCAAGTTCGACGAGATGATTAAAGAGGGCGAAGAACTGGCCGAGCTCGACGAGAACATTGTGGTGAAGGTGCCCATGACCGGCGACGGTGTGAAAGCCATTAAGTACTTTTCGGAGAAGGGTATCCGCACCAACTGCACCCTGATCTTCTCAGCCGGGCAGGCGTTGCTGGCTGCTAAAGCAGGTGCTTCCTACGTGTCGCCGTTTGTGGGTCGGCTGGACGACATCTCCACTGACGGGATGGCCCTGATTGAACAGATCGTGACAATTTTCACCAACTACGGTTATAGCACGGAAGTGCTGGCTGCGTCGGTAC
>JAQBNX010000081.1 GCA_028288385.1 Spirosoma sp. | reverse complement strand
AAAAGGCATCCGGTACAGTATACCGGATGCCTTTATCAAGAACGGATTAACTCCTTTGAGTATTAGCGAGACGTTTTAGTGGTTTTCTTAACGCTTTTAGGCGATGCCGCCGTTTCAGCTTCTTTTTGTGCCACTACTTCACCCTTCAGGTACAGAACTGTCTGTCCACCTTCGGCATTACTGGTAACCGTTACCGTTTTAGTAAACTGGCCAGCAGAAGCTGCATTGAACGTAGCAGAAACGCTACCCATTTTACCCGGCATAACTGGCTCACGCGTCCAGCTGGGCTTAGTACAGCCACAGGAAGCCTGTGCATCGTTGATTACAACCGGGTCCGTACCCGCGTTCTTAAATTCGAACACGTGCGTTACGGGTTTTCCCTGCTCAATCTTACCGAAATCATGGGTCTCTTTAGAAAACTTCAAAACTCCCTTCTGAGCGAAGCTAACTGAGACAAGTACAAAAAATGCTACGAAAAATGAAAAAATAGTTTTCATCGGTCTAAACGGAATTTTGGTTTGGTTGTTAAGATGCAATGCCGAACTAAATAACAGGAGGCAACTAGTTTGCCAAATTGCTGCTTACTGCTTACCAGTCAACAAATAAACACAGAAATTCGTTTTTTTGAAAGGTGCCCCGATTTATCTTACTTTTACTTTCACAAGGTGCCAGCAAAAATTCACCCCTTGCAACTTCATCGATAAACTAATGTTGGACGCTTTCAACCCGTAGCTCTGCTGTGATAGCAAACGAACAACTCCCGGCAACTGATATTCTTTCCCGTGAAAAAATCCTCTTCGACTACCGGCTAGCGTGCGAAAGCCGACAGGTGAGTTTGCTGGGACGGCGTGATGTAATGGGTGGCCGGGCTAAATTTGGCATCTTTGGCGACGGCAAGGAGCTGGCACAGCTTGCAGCAGCCCGTGCTTTCGAGCGGGGCGATTTTCGCTCGGGCTACTACCGCGATCAAACGTTTGTGGCTGCGCTGGGTGAGTTGCACTGGACAGAATTTTTTGCGCAACTCTATGCCCACACGGATCTTGACGCCGAGCCCAACACGGCGGGTCGCTCCATGAATGGTCACTACGCAACGCGCTGGCTTGACGACCAGGGACAGTGGCGTAACCAGACCGAATTGTATAATTCCGTCTGCGACATTGCCCCAACAGCCGGACAGCTTCCGCGTGCATTGGGCCTGGCTTATGCATCCAAACTCTTCCGTGCTAACCCGGCGCTGGATTATCTGACCAACTTTTCACGCCGGGGTAACGAAATCGTATTTGGTACCATAGGCGACGCTTCTACGTCGCAGGGTATGTTCTGGGAAACCATGAATGCGGCCGGCGTGTTGCAGGTACCGCTGCTAATGTCGGTTTGGGACGATGGCTATGGGATTTCTGTTCCGGTTGAGTTTCAGACAACGAAAGGCAGCATCTCGAAAGCGATGGCCGGTTTCCAGCGCGATCAGGATGACAAAGGCTTTGAGATATTAACGGTGAAAGGTTGGGACTACGTTGCCCTGCTGGAAACCTATCAGCAGGCAGCATACATCTGCCGCAGCGAACACGTGCCCGTGCTGGTGCATGTGCAGGAATTGACCCAGCCACAGGGCCATTCAACCTCTGGTTCGCACGAACGCTATAAATCGAAAGATCGGTTAGCCTGGGAAGCCAGTCACGACTGTAACCGGGTCTTTCGGCAGTGGATACTCGAAAATGGCTATGCAACCAATACTGAACTGGATACGCTTGAAGCAGACGCTAAACATACAGCCAAACAGGCCAGAATTAGTGCGTGGAATGCCTATCAGCAGTCAATGAAAGCCGATTTCGACGAAGCTGTTGACCTGCTTCAGCAAGCCGCCCGGCATCATTTAAAGTCGGCAGATCTGATGGCCATCCGGGAGGAACTGCGCAAAACCGTTACGCCCCTGCGCCGGGATGCCGTGTCAGCCGTCCGTAAAGCCGTGCGGTTACTGCGAACCGACCAGAGCAACGCCCGGCAGGGAATGCACGCGTGGCTTCAGCGCACCAGCGACGAAAACAAGGACCGATTCAATTCGTATTTATACAGCCAGTCGCCGGAGTCACCCATGCGAATCGAAGGCATTCCGGCACACTACGCCGACGATGCTCCCCTGTTGGATGGTTACCTACTGATGCAGCGTTATTTTGACAGTCTGTTTGCCCGCGATGCCCGCCTGGTGGCGCTGGGTGAGGATGTTGGGCAGATTGGCGATGTAAACCAGGGATTTGCGGGGCTTCAGGAGAAATACGGTGCGATACGGATTACCGACACGGGCATCCGCGAAACAACCATTATTGGCCAGGGTATTGGGCTGGCCATGCGTGGGCTACGCCCCATTGTTGAGATTCAGTATTTCGATTATACCTACTACGCCCTAGCGACCCTGACCGACGACCTGGCGACACTGCATTACCGCACCAAAGGCGGTCAGAAGGCCCCCCTCATCGTTCGAACACGAGGGCATCGGCTGGAGGGTATCTGGCACTCTGGGTCGCCACTGGGCGTGATGATAAACAGCCTTCGGGGCATGCATGTCTTGGTACCACGCAACATGACCCAGGCCGCCGGTTTTTACAATACGCTCATCAGGGGCGACGACCCGGCCTTGCTCATCGAGTCGCTTAACGGTTACCGGCTCAAGGAGAGGCTGCCTGACAACCTGAATGAATTTTGCATTCCGCTGGGGGTTCCTGAAATTTTGTGTGCAGGTACCGACGTAACGATTGTTACATATGGCTCTATGTGCCGGATTGTAGTTGAAGCCGCCGGACAACTCGCCCAAATGAGTATTAGCGTCGAGGTGATTGACGTGCAAACGTTACTACCATTCGATGTACATCATTCCATTGTCGATTCGATCAAAAAAACGAACCGGGTGCTGTTTGCCGATGAAGACGTACCGGGCGGAGCATCGGCCTATATGATGCAGCAGGTGCTGGAAAATCAGCAAGCATACCAATATTTAGACTCTGCTCCGAGCACCCTTACAGCAAAGGCTCACCGCCCGCCCTACGGCTCCGATGGTGACTATTTCGCTAAACCAAGTGTTGACGACGTAATTGAAGCGGTGTACGCCATGATGAGCGAAACTGACCCAGCGCGATTCCCGGAGATTTAGAGGGGAACGTACTATTACAGGATTAGCAGCCTCCTAGCCCACCCTGTAGTAGTTCATTCAGGCATTACTGGTTAGAAATGAGTTATTTTAAAGACATACAATCCGGCATCCGGACCACACTCAAAGGGCTGAGTTTAACATTTCGGCACCTGCGTAACGCTACGCACCGCCGATCGGCCGAAGGTATTGCCAGCGACAATTATTTCGATCTCCAGAATGGGCTCGTTACGTTGCAATACCCACACGAACAACTACCCATTCCGGATAATGGCCGCTATCGGCTACGTAACGAAATAGAGGACTGCATCGTCTGCGACAAGTGCGCCAAAATCTGCCCCGTCGACTGCATAACCATCGATGCTATTAAAGCAACAGAAGAGGTCGGGCGGGCATCGGATGGGTCCCCGATTCGACTCTATGCGGCCAAGTTCGACATTGACATGGCCAAGTGCTGCTACTGTGGCCTTTGCACGGTGGTATGCCCCACTGAGTGCCTGACCATGGACAAAAAATTTGATTATAGTGAGTTTGAACTGGGTAAACTGACGTACCAATTTGCGGAACTAACACCCGCAGAAGCCGACGAAAAGAGGGCCCTGTATGAGCAGTTCGTCCAGGAAAAAGAAGCAGCAAAGGCAGCCCAGGTAACAGCCAAATCAACACCCGTCCCTGAGAACAGCGACCCGGTCGTGGCTAAACGGCCGGTATTCCGGCCAACGGCTAAGCCAACACCGCCACCCGATCCAAATGCTAACTCCACCGACGGGGCTATTGCCCATCCGCTGACCGATGCAACGCCGGATGAGATGCAGCAGATTGCCCAGGGAGGGTTAGAAAAAGCTAAAAAGCCGATTTTTCGGCCGACAGCTAAGCCAACCGTGGCTCCAACCCCTTCACCAGAGGAGGTACCCCAGGCTGCAACGACCCAGGAACCTGCCATGACGCCACTGCCGGAAAGCCAGACCGGTCCAGTAGCCAAACCGGCGGTAGCAAAGCCAGCCGGTTTTCGGCCCACCATGAAACCACCCAAACCTGCCCAAACGGAGCAGGACACACCAAGCCCCGATGTAACCGTAATTCCGGAGTCAGAAGGGTCAGAAGCTGTTGCACCCAAGCCAAAACCAGCGTTCCGGCCAACCATGAAGCCGTCTGCTACTAGTGAGCCAGTTGCTCCGATACTTAAAGCTGAAGATCCTACGACTCCTGTCGATGATCCGGCCAAAACAGCCGAGCAACCAGAGACACAGCCAAAGCCAAAAC
>JAQBNX010000597.1 GCA_028288385.1 Spirosoma sp. | reverse complement strand
TCGATACGACAGAAGCCTTAATCACCGTTCAGGATCGACTTGTACAGCGTCAGCAGGCTGAAGTTGAAGAGCAGAATGCCCGACTGCGGGTTAGTACATTTTTATGGAATGCCGCTAACCAGCCGGTAGAGCTACCGGTCACGGCTCAGCCACAGGAGCCTTTTCTATTACCACCCGGTGATACATTATTCCATACGTTGTTGGATTGGGCCACCCTGCAACACCCTGATTTAATGAAACTGGCCGTCAAAACGCAACAACTCCGCCTAGAAGAGCGCTTTCGGCGTGCCTTGATTCAACCCGATATCACCCTGAATGCCAGTTTGCTCAGCGAAACGCCGAACCCCGATGTTCGTTATAACTGGGGCAGTTATTACGCGTTTCGGCCACAAAATCACAAGGTTAGTGTGAATATGGTATTACCCTTGTTTCTGAGAAAAGAGCGGGGTAAACTGCGCGAAGTGCAGGTAAAAAACCAGCAGGTGCAACTGGAGCAGCAACAGACGGGCCGGGACATTACCAATACAGTACAGTCGGCCTATAACCAGTTGCAGACTCTTGCTCAGCAGGTGGCGGTTCAGCAGCAAACAATTCAGCATCAGCAGCGACTGCTCAGGGCCGAACAAGAGAAATTTGACCTGGGCGAGAGTTCGCTTTTCTTAGTGAATGCCCGTGAATCGAAGCTTATCGACCTGCGCATAAAAGGAGAGGAGCTAAAGACAAAATACCAGAAAGCGGTGGCTGAGTTATACTTCGTAGCAGGAACTACACCGGGTCATGCCTACTAAACCTGCCTGGCTATCGGGACACTAGGCACTTAATACGACAAGCAGTTCACTGATCATCATGGCCGTAGCGCCCCAAACCCGGTAATTCTGTATCTGGTAATACGGCGCATCGACGAGCATACCACGAACCTCTACCTGACTCTCGCCTACAATGGTTTGATCCAGCAGCGTGTTCAACTCTACTTCTACTACGGCTTCTACCTCGCGTGGGTCAGGATAAAAATCGGGCCGGTAAGGGAGAACACCAACCACCGGCTGGACGTAGAAATTGCTCGGTGGAATAAATAATTCGGTCAATAACCCCAGCACCTTCACATCCGACACCCGAATACCAACCTCTTCCTGGGTTTCGCGCAGGGCCGTTCGTGTCAGGTTCTCATCAATACGTTCCATTCGGCCACCGGGAAAGGCCATCTGCCCTGCATGAACACCATCATACTGAGGTCTTAAAATCAGAGGTAGATAAATTGAATCCTGGTAGGGATAAAAGCAGATCAGTACGGCCGACCGGCGCGTTCGCTCATTGGGCTTGATACCGAGCCGGTAGCGCGATGCGGCTGCCATTTTGTTATGCGCTGTTTCTCCCGGCAGCGGTTGTTGCAACCGCTTTCGCAAGTCATCAGCGAATGTATGAAACGAAGTGTCAATCATTGAATACGTTTCGTGTCTAAGTTATTTGTATTCATTTCTATGACCGATTATCGTATCGAACCATGTGAACACTCTATTACCTAAGCACTTTTATATAACCTCACCAGTTCTTCTGCACAGCGCTCGCCGTCCATAGCGGCCGAAACGATGCCCCCCGCATAACCCGCTCCTTCGCCACAAGGAAACAGCCGCCCTACATCAACGTGTTCGCACGTATCGCGGTGCCGTGGAATCCTGACCGGTGATGACGTGCGGCTTTCGATCCCAATTAGCTGACCGTCGTTACTCAGGTAGCCACGCATCTTTTTGCCAAAGTCCCGCAGACCCTGCCGTAACGGCTGGGCAATATGATCGGGCAGCACGTCATACATATCGACCGAAGCCAGACCCGGCTGGTAGGACGTTGGCAGCAAGGCATCTGATACCCGCCCGTTGACAAAGTCGGCCACGCGCTGAGCCGGTGCCGTTTGGGAAGGCTGCGTGTCCGAGCCACCACCTGCCCGGCAAGCCCAGCGTTCCAGTTCCTGCTGAAGGGTTAATCCGGCAAGCGGTCCTTCTGTGGCATAAGGTTTCAGGTCGTCGTCGGTTATGGCGACAACCAGTCCTGAATTGGCGTACCTGGAATCCCGGCGCGAAGGCGACATGCCGTTAACAACCAGTTCACCCGGGGCCGTGGCCGACGGGACAATGAATCCACCCGGACACATACAAAACGAAAAAACGCCCCTTTCTACCCCATTAAAACGAGTTTGGGTTACTAAACTATAGGACGCAGCCGGCAGGTAATCACCCCGCCCTGCGAAAGGGCGATCAGCCCGTTGGTACTGAAACTGGTCTATCAGCGACTGCTGATGCTCGATACGAACGCCCATGGCGAAGGGCTTGGCTTCAATTCTGACGCTGTGTTCATGCAATAAGTGAAAAATATCGCGTGCGGAGTGGCCAGTCGCCAAAATGACACCGATGCCCGTCAACTCCTGGCCTGTGTTCGTGATAACACCCCGCACTTCACCCGATCCGGCGGTAATGTTACTAAAAATAAAGTCAGTTACTTTGGTGTTGAATAGTACTTCACCACCTGCGTTTAGGATACTTTCGCGCAGATCGGCGACGACACCAGGTAGTTTATTGGTGCCGATATGCGGATGAGCATCCACCAAAATCTGCTCCGTTGCGCCGTGAGCAACAAATACTTCTAAAATTCGACGGACGTCACCCCGCTTTGTCGAGCGTGTGTAAAGTTTGCCGTCAGAATACGTACCAGCCCCCCCTTCACCAAAGCAGTAGTTCGACTCAGGGTTAACAATATGGTCTTTATTGATAGCCGCCAGATCGCGACGTCGGGCGCGCACATCGGAGCCGCGCTCCACGACAATTGGCTTAATCCCCAGTTCAATCAACCGTAGGGCTGCGAACATCCCCGCTGGCCCCGACCCCACCACAATAGCCACTGGTGCCTTGCTAACATTACGTTGAGGTTTCTGATACTGGATAAGTGGAGTGGGCGATTGATTAACGAATACTTCAGCTTCGACGTGGACACGTATTTGCCGCCCCCGCGCATCGATCGATTGCCGCCGTTTGCGCACAATAGCTGTACTGTCAACAGGTAGCTGAAGGGCCTGAAGGGCTTGATCACGAAAAGTCGCATCGTCGCAGGCCTGCTCAGGAATCAGCGTTAATGTTAGTTGGTGAATCATAGTCTAGTTAAGGCCGGGTAGTTATCCTGGCATTGTCGGTCTGCATAAAAAAGCGGCCCTGCTGAATAACAGGGCCGCTTTGGTTTGGGTTCGCAGGTGAACCGGTTAGGCATTATTGCTTGTATATTTTGATGGTCTGTACATGGGTTGGTGTGCTTACCCGCAGCAGGTACAATCCTGAGTGTCCACTGAGCTTAATTTGGTGTTGTTCGAGCCGTTGGGCCTGATGAATGACGCTCTCACTGACGGTATTACCGCGTCCATCAATGAGCCGGAGCTGTAGTCTCTGGCCTGCTCCACCTTGTATTTCTACGGTAGCTGTCTCGGTGATAACCGGATTGCCCAGTACCCGCAGCGTCAGGGGTGCTGTTGCCAGGGGCTCAGCCGCTGATCGGGCGCTGGGGTTGTTGTTACAGGCGGCCAGCCAACTGTAAGCATAGCTAACAGTGGTGCCACTCTGCTCGGCCTGCAGAGTCACCGTTGGGTTGTCAGTGAAGATGCTGCGGGTGTAGGGACCAGGGCTGGTGGTCGGGGGCATGAGCCCTGCAGCTGAGAAGGTGACCGCCTGCCCGTTGAGCCCACTGTATTGGGGGGTGAAGGTCACCCGGCGCTCGGTAG
>JAQBNX010000767.1 GCA_028288385.1 Spirosoma sp. | reverse complement strand
CTTGGTTTTTTCCACGTCGGGCGCTGGCTCCTGGGTGAACTCGGCAATGTAGTACGTGGTCTTTTTTTCGTCCTTGTCCAAGCCTTCTTTCTTGCCCGGCGTAATGGTGAGTAACACCGTGTCTAGCTCGTTGTCGGCGTAGTATAACTCCGACTGCAACGCCATTAGGTTCTCGACGCTGTAGCCGTGTAGCAGGATGGCACAAAGCACGTCGTTCTTATCAAAGAAAAATAACTCCGCCCAATCCTTTTTACCCATACCCAAAATGTCGCCGCTGAAAAAATGCCAAGCGACTGGTTGAATGGTAAGCGTGTTGCCAAGCGGGGTAATGCCTTCAATATTGAACTTGCCGGCTTTCAGGTCTACCCGTATGCCTCGCGGCTTGCCTTCTAAGTAGCGGTAGCGGGGTACGCGGGTAATTTCGCCGGTGTCCTCGTCTACTTTGTCCTTTAGCCAAAATTCGCGGTCGTTGAATTTGGCTAGGCGCTCCTGCGCGGCGGGGGTCAGGCCGCCGGCTGGGCTGGTGGCTAGCTTGTCTTTTTTCTCGGTTGCCATTGTGTTAGTGGTGGGGTGTTAGAAGGTGGTGAAAAAATGGAAAAACTATTCTTTGCTGCGCTTGCTGCGCGCCGGGGTTAGCTCGCGCTGGCCGGCGTCCGTGCCGGCTTCTTCCTGGTCGCCATTTGCAAACAGGTCGCCGGCCGGGCTTAGCTGCTCGCCCTCCGGGCTGCCGTCGCCGCTAACCGTGTTGCTGTGCTGGTCGTGGCCCCATATTTTACGGGTCCGCTCGTTAGCGTCTGCGGTGTCGAAATCGGTTTGCGCGCTGAACAATACGCGGCCGTTAAAGCTGGCAATGTCCTTAAGCTGCACGTCTTCAAAGTCGCCGTTTTCGTGCTGGACCGTTACGCGGCTGTTCAGGATTTCGACAATGGTAGCCGTAACCGGCGCTTGGCCTTTTTCGACTGGTTTTAGGGTAAGCTTCATAAAGTGGGGGTTGTGGTGGTGGTGAAAAAAATGGGCAACGTTGCCCGGTGTGGCTGCAAATATACGGGCGTACTTGCAAAACGCCTAAAATATTGGGCTTTTATTTAGCGTAACCGTAGCGGCGGGCCTCCTTTACAATGGCATCGACCTTGGCAGCGGTTACGGCCGTGGCGCCGCCGTTTCGCATTTTACTGAGGTCCGCCGGGGGGATGCCGGCGGCTATGGCAATGCCTTGCGGCTTAATCGTCGCGCTGTTGGCGGTTAGCCACTTGTCTAGGTGGGCTAGCTCTTTCTTGAGGTCGCGGCCTGGGGTGGTGGGCGTACGGGGGCGTCCTACGGGGTTGGCGGCTGGGGTGCTGGGCATTATCGTAAAAAGTATTCGGTTTGTAGCTCGGGTATTGTGTCTAGCAGCGCTTCGTATAGGGCGCCTTCTGCGTATGGCGGCAGGGCGGCGGCCTCTGCCTTAATCTGCGCCAAGATTCGCGCCGCTGCCTCCGCTGCTTGCTGCAACGCTGCCGCCTTCTGTTCAGGGGTTAGCATTGCTGGCTTCTTAGCTCGGCCAACATGGCGCGCTTTTCCTGCTCAAGCTTCTTGGGGTCTACTTTAAAGTAAAGCGCCATTAGCTCGGGAATCCGGTAACTATCTAGCAGGTTCCAAGCCTCCCGGCTGTCGGTGGCAAACTCTATAAACTCGGTAACGGCGTCGTGCTCTGCCTTGCGGGCGGCTAGCTTTTCGTGCTCGGGGTACTTGGGTATAAACGTTATTTTGTCTAGCCGGCGCTTGGCATCAGGCCAATAGAAGTGCGCCCAATCGTCTAGGTAAATGCCTAGGGGCGTCACTTTGCGCGGCTTCATGTATGCCTCAAAAGCGGCGCGCAATGGCTCGGGCACGTCTTCAAGGCTTAGGTAGCCGGTGGCCGTCCCTACGGCGCGGGCAAGCGCGTCTAGCTCGGTGCGGGTGCCGTGGAACGTCGGCGCCATTGCTGAGTACTTGGCGCGGTCTTCCTCGGTCGGGGTGCTGGTGGCAATGTGGCTAGCCGTACGCCGGGCTAGCTGGTTCATTAGCTCAGGCGTTAAGGTGGTGGCCTCGTCTAGAAAGGCGTGGGTGAAGTTTACGCCGTTGCACTTGGGGCAAGGCTTGTAGCTAATTGCCTCGGTGTGCTTAGCGGGTATTTTGTCCGCTACCCGCTGGGTGCCTTGGCACGTTTGGCAGCCGATTACGCCGCTAAAGCCCCGAATAAATTCAGCAATCGGCAGCCGGCGACGGTAAACCTTGTTATAGGTATAAATTACCTGCTTGGGGCCAATGTTGTTAACAAGTACGGGGCACGCTACTTGGTCCTGCCTTCGGTTGTCGGTGAACGTGTAGCCGGCAGCTACGGTAACGCCGTTAATTTCTAGCGTACGGCCGGTGGTTGCCGGCTGCGGGGCGGCCTCGTTAGCGGCGTACTGCTGTAGGGTGGTGGTGGGCTGCTGGGGCTTTTTCATGGTGTGGGACCGATTAAACTATTAAAAAAACTACCATATCATTGCCCCATCCCGGTAGCCGGTGGTCTTCCATCCGTACGGGCCGCTGTCGTCGGGGTCGTTGTATGGGTTAAAGTAGCTTTCTGGCTGCTCGGGGCAATCGTCATACTCCTGTAGCTCTGCCTCGTAGCGCTCGCATACGTGAAGGGTTAGCAGGTCTTCGCATTGGGCGCGCATGGCGGCCGATATGAACGGGGCGCGGTTCATGCTAGCGCGTAAAAATTGCCCATTGGGCGCTATCCGTTTCTACTACTTCGTAGCCAAAGCCTTGGGCTGGGGCGGGCTTGTTCTTTTTGGCTGCCTTCTTTGCCTCTGCCTTGTAGGCATCAGCGGCCCGGCCGTGCAACAAGAACGTAGAGCGCATTTCGTGGGCGTCCTGTACGCCGTATGGGCTGCCATAGCTACGGGCAGGGTTCAGGCGCAATAGCTCGGCTTCGGCCTCGGCCTCCGTGTCAAAGGGGCTAAACTCTAGCTTGCGCTCCTGGCTGTTAACGCGCAATACAAAAAACGTGCTTTTGTCTGTGTAGGTGCTCAGGCGGTTCAGGTCGTACATGGCGTTTCGTTTTTTTCGTTTTGGTATGCCCAAAGGTAGCACTTTATTTTAGTTCTTGCAATACCTATTGCAAATATTATTTTATTTGACACAAAAAAACCGCCAACAATGCCGGCGGCCTTTCTGCAAACATCCTAAAAAACTACTTAGGCGTAAAGATATGCGCGCCGTAGCCGGCGGCGAAACCTACGCCAAACCACAAGCCGCGCTTGGGCGGGGTGCCGGGTACGCTGAATGCGCGCACGTCCAGCACCTTGCCGCCGGGCGTGGTGGCCGTCACGTTTACGACCTGCTTACGCTTCTTAAACAGGCCGCCGGGCGTGGTGGTGAAAACTACCGCAAAGTCCTGTTTGACCGTGTAGCTTAAAATGTTGATGCTGTCGGGGTCCGCCTGGACCGTCGCCGTAAAGCCGTCGCCGGTGGCTACGCCGGTGTAAATCGGTAGCTGGTGTACGGTGTCCGTGCGCTCCGTGCTGCTAAACGTGTTGGTGCCGGGCAGCGGCAGCGGCTTGTAAACAACGGTGGTGGTGCCGGCGGCGGTGCCGGTGCGCTCGGCGCTGAACGTGGCGGCGGCCTGGGTGTATTTGTCGGCGGCCTGCTTCAACGCGGCTAGCAGCCGGTCGTTCTCCGCCGGCAGCTTGGCTAGCTGGGCCGTGGTTAGCTGTAAGGTGCGGTTTTGGGCAACGGCCTGGCCGTACTTGTTTTTAAAGGTGGTGGCCGTGTCGTGGGCGTGTTCGTACGCCTCCGTTAGCTGCTCGTTGCTGTTCTTGGTGTGGCACGTCTGAACGCCAAGCGCTAGGCAAATGAGGGTTAGGGCAATTATTAAGGTGGTTTGCATGGCAATTAGGCGCGTATTAGCTCGCGCTCTCTTAGAAGGGTGTAGGTGAATTTGTTGCCGCTGGTGGCGCGGTACTGCTCGCACAACGCCAAAAGCTGCGCGTGGTGGTCCCGGCGCTGAAATACCTGGCAGCCGGCGGACCAATTGGCAATAACCGGCGTGGCGCCTTCCTTCTGGCTGCGGTGTATGTTAATGCCGAAATAGCCGTTTTCCTGGCTGCTGGTTTCCTCCGCTAAATTGTCGCGGTCGTTGTCGCGGTAAATCGTAACCGGGCCGCCGTGCTGCACTAGTGCCGGGTGGTCGGGCTTGCTCTGGTGGAATCCCAAAATATAGGCGCCTTTGTACTGGCCGGGCTTGAGCACGGCGCAACCTCCGGCTAGCGGGTGCTCAAGGTAGTAGGCGCCGGGGTCGGTCGTCATGGGCCAAGCCTTTAAGCGCTCGGTGCCTACGCTGGCCTCGTACGCCGCCTGCGCGTAATCGGTGTTGGTGCCGGCTAGCCCGTCAACCTTCAACGGCAGCCCGTTTTTGCCTACGTAGCCAAACGCGTTTAGGAATAGCTGCCGGTCGCTCAGGTTTAAGCCCTTCGGCTGCGCCGGCTGCGTAAAAACGGCTACCAGCAGGTCGTTAAAAACGTTGGGCACGTTTAGCGCGGTTCTAATGCCAATTAGGTTGGGCTGGGTGCGGCTGTAGCTGTAGCCAAGCGCGGCCAAGCTGTTGCGGATTTGGGCGGGGGTTAGCATCGGCGTTATTCGTTATCGGTGGGCAATGGGATTGAATCGGCGGCGCCTGGCTGGGGCTGCTGCTTGGCTACATTCTGTTGGCCTATGGCGCCTTGCCCTATCACGGTCTGGTTTTCGGGCGCCGGGGGTGGGCCTTCCAAGCGCAACTTTTGCAGGGTGCCAAGCGCCAATAGCGAACCAATCAGGGCCACAAACACGGCAACCAGCTCAAACAGTAGCGGGCTGGGCTGGACGACCTGCGTACCTAGCAGGACGGCGGGCGCGGTGGCCTGCACGGCAAGCCAGAACGAAAAAAACAACGTCACCCATGCCATTAGCAGGCGGGGCGAAAAGCTGCCGCGTGAATAGAACGGGGCCACAAACCACTTTGGATTAGCCGGCGCTGGGGGGGGTGGGTTCTTCGGGGGGTTGTGCATTGGGCTTTTCTTTTTGCGCGGCGTCTACCAGTAGCTCGCCGTACTTGCTTTGTAAAAACACCTTAAAACCGGCTTTTATCAGGTTGGGCAAGCCGCTTTCCTGCACTTTGAGCGCGGCCATTTTCTGCGTCAGCTTCGCCATTTTCCGGCTGAACAACCAGCCGAAAAGTACGTGCGCGGTCGGCTCGTAAAACGGGTACGAAACAATGGCGCCGCGTAGCAGGGCACAGGTTAAGAACGTGGCGAACAACTTGCCAAACGTTCTGTGTGCTTCATCCCACTTGAATTTATCGCCCTTAATCTTCACGGCTACCAAGGTGCCATATATTGCGTTAAATATATCTAACGCCATCAGGATAGCTAGGGCGTAAGGCGGGTGCCATATCCATTGCGACAAAAAAGCTATAATAGCGGCTGCCGCTGCCTGTATTTTAAACTCCTGCCATTTGTACATTTTCAACCCTAGCAAACTGTCCAATAAATCGCCGGGGCCGCGTAGCCCTAGTATGCGGAAAAACTCAAGGCCGATATAGCGAAAAGTATTCATAACTACGGCGGTGGGAAAAGCAAAAACG